>JBFJWU010000197.1:0-6545 GCA_041623475.1 bacterium
GACTTCGACATCAACTTTGGCCCATTCGAGCAGTTCAGACATATCGGTGAAGCCCATGATGACACCGATACTGCCGGTCAATGTCCCGGCGTTCGCAAGGATCTGAGTTCCGGCACTGGCGATATAAAAGCCGCCACTGGCCGCCACCGAACCCATCGACACGACAACCGGTTTGGCAGGTTTGATCCTGCTGATCGCCTCGTAAATTTCCTGACTTGGCCCAACTGCACCACCGGGACTGTCGACCCTGACCAGGATCGCCTTGGTGCGATCATCGTATTGTGCTGCGTCCAGCGCATCCAGAACCGGTTTGCTGTCCATGATCGGGCCGACAATTTCGACCAGTGCAATTCGCCCGGACGATTTTCCGGATACGGACACGCCACCGTCCGGAGACGTCTTCAATACAGAGACCAGCGACAGGGCAAAAAAGAATAGAACCGCGAACAGGATCGCGAAAGGAACCAGATACCGGTTGCGATCACTGGTCACCGAAAGCTATCCCGTCCGGAAAGGGCTTTAGTCTTCCTGGTCCTGGTTGAGGATCTTCTCGCGAAGCTCGCGTTCCAGTTCTGACTGTACCGAGACCTCCGCCTTTTCGATATCTTCCGCGCTGACATCCCGCATGGTCAGGCTGATTTTCTGGTCCTGTGGCGAAATGCGCAGCATTTTTACCTCCAGTTCCTGGCCTTCGTCCATGCCTTCCATGTCTTCGCCGGGAATCTCCGTACGATGCAGCAGGCCTTCAATGCCGGGTCGGATTTCAAGGAACAGACCAAACTCGGTTTTGTTGACAACCTTGCCGGTCAATTGCTCGCCCGGAGGGAACTCCTCGGCAACGGCTTCCCACGGGTTGTCTTCCAGATCCTTGATCGACAGCGAAAATCGTTCGTTGTCAACGTCAACCTGCGTGACGACGGCACGTACTGTGTCACCCTTCTCGTACTTGTCGGACGGATGGGTAAAATCACGAACCCACGCGATATCACTGATATGAATCAGGCCGTCAATTCCGTCATCAACGCCGACGAAGATTCCAAAATCGGTAACATTCTTGATTTCGCCTTCGATAACGGTTCCCGGAGAATAGTTCTCGGCGGCTTCAACCCACGGATTGGCCGTCGTTTCGCGAATCGACAATCCGATCCGGCGGTTCTCCAGGTCGACAGACTGCACGCGAATATCAACGTCGTCACCGGGCGCAAGCAGGTCGCTGGGATGGACATTCCGCTCGGTCCAGCTCAGCTCAGATACGTGAACCAGGCCTTCGACACCCTTTTCCAGTTCAACAAATACTCCATAGTCAGCAATGCTGACGACCTTGCCTTTGATAATTGAACCTTCCGGGTACTTTTCCTCGACCTGTGTCCACGGGTCCGGCGTCTTCTGCTTGAGGCCCAGGCTGACTCGTTCCCGTTCTTTCTCAAAGCTGAGGATCATGACTTCGGCTTCTTCACCGACTTCGACCAGTTCGCCCGGATGATCCAGGCGTCCCCAACTCATATCGGTGATATGCAGCAATCCGTCAATTCCGCCCAGGTCAATAAACGCGCCATATTCGGTGATGTTCTTGACGACGCCGGGCACGATGTCGCCAACATTGATTTTTTCAAGGATTTCTTCACGATTCTTGGCGCGCTCCTCTTCCAGAAGTGCGCGTCTACTGAGCACAATATTGTTCCGGAAACGATTTAGTTTGATGATCTTGAACTCGTGTTCCTCACCAATATATTCTTCCAGCGGCTTGGTCGGTCGAATCTCGACCTGCGAGCCCGGCAAAAATGCGCGAACGCCGATATCAACGCTCAGGCCACCCTTGACCTTGCCGGCAATGACACCTGTAATTATGCCGCTGTCCTGGGCAACTGCTTCGATCTCGTCCCATTTCTTCAACCGGTCGGCTTTTTCCTTGCTCAGGATTACAATGCCCCAGTCATCCTCGACCCGGTCGACATAAACGTCCAGTTGGTCGCCAGGGTTGATATCGGGGACTTCGCTGCCACGAACAAACTCTTCCAGCGGGACCGCACCCTCGGCCTTGTAGCCGACATCAATGATGACCCGGCGTGGCTGGACTTCGACAACTCGACCAGTCAGGATCGTACCTTCCTCCAGGCCGATCGACTGTTCGTCTGCAAGACCGTCGAGGAGTTTTTCAAACTCCGCCAGGTTCTTTTTGTATTTCTCTTCTGCAATCGCTGCTTCGGCCATTGTCTTATGGTTCTCCTCAAAAAACCGCCGCCCATCCCCTGCCAGTCGCCCGCTGAAGGCGCACGGTAACAGAAAATGTCCGACTTAAATCCGAAATTTATCGGGAATCTGGAACGAAATCTGTAGATTTTAACAGAATTTCGACAACCTGTTCAACTGACTGACCAGTTGTGTCAACCTCTACAGCATCGTTTGGCACCACCAATGGCGAAGCCTCTCGCAGGGTATCACGTTCGTCACGTTGGACCAATTCGGCAAGCACGGCCGGGTCATCCGACGGCAGGCCCAGCTCCAGGCATCTGCGCCGCGCGCGTTCAGCCGGATCCGCAGTAATAAAAAATTTGTACTCGGCATCCGGAAAGACGACAGAACCGATATCGCGTCCTTCCAGGATTGCGCCCGATCCGCCGGCGGAACGCCGTTGCAGGACAAGCAACCTGTCCCGGACTGGCTGACGTGCCGCAAGCTGACTGGCAAGTCGGCCAGTTTGTTCTTCGCGCAGGACGGTCTCGGGAACAATCTGTTTGTCCACCGTCACGTCAAAACCTGTTCGTGCCTCGTTGGGGCGAACGTCGATCTCAAGCCTGTCGAGGAACAGGCTCAGGTCGCTGTCTGTGACATCGGCATCGAGTCCGGCGCGCCCGGCCGCATAGGCGACACCTCGATACAGCGAACCGGTGCTGAGGTATGGAATCTGGACCCGCTCCGCCAGGCATCGTGCGACCGTGCTCTTGCCGCTCCCGGCTGGACCGTCAATCGCGACGACCGGACCTCGCGTCGGTGCCGTCATACTGGGTCGAACGCCACGTCCGCGAGACCAGTCTCGTACAGCAAGCTCCAGAACCCCGGGTAACTGACGTCGGCAACCTGAGCACCGCTAATGGTCGTTACGGTATCTGGCCCGGCACCCAGGGCACAGACAGCGGCCACCATCGCAATGCGATGATCGTGACAAGAGTCGACGTGGACAGACGCGGGAAATCGTTCCCTGCAGGGTCCCGAAACCAGTCCGTCGTCAAATGTTTCGACGTCGCCGCCGAATGCGCTGATCAGCTTCGACGTTGCTTCAATTCGATCACTTTCCTTGACCCGCAATTCAGACGCGTCTCGAATTTCGATTTGCTGTCCATCGGGAATGAACAGTCCCATCGCCGCCAGCAGCGGCAATTCGTCAATTGTGCGGACGATATCTGGTCCGGAAACCTCGATGCCACGATCAATCCCGCCGCCGATATCCAGGTGGACAATGTGCTCGGGCTCCGACGCGACCGGTTCGATTTCCAATGTGACGCCCATTTCGTTGATTGCGTCAAAAAAACCGATCCTGTCGTTGTTCCAACATAACCCCGGCAGCCTCACGCCGCTGCCCGTCAACAACGCGATCGCCGCCCAGAACGCCGCAGACGACGGGTCACCGGGAACCGTAAACTGCCGCCCCCGGGGCCAGTCGCCGCGCTTGGACAACGAGACGCATCCGTCCTGCTGGGTTACCGTAGCCTCACCGAACAGCCAGCGGATCAGGTTTTCGGTATGGTCCCGCGACGGCGCTGGTTCCAGAATCTCTGCTGTGGTGCCCGCTGTCAAAGCAGCCATCAGAATTGCGCTTTTCATCTGGGCACTGGCCTTGGCGATCTGCCCACGGTAGGGCCCCGTGGCCCGATTTTCGATTGTAATGGGCAAGTGGTCGGGATCCGGATCCTGCTTGCCAGAGAACGTCGCCCCCATGTCCTGCAGAAGATGGGTGATCCGGCGCATCGGCCGGCGCCGCAATGAGTCGTCGCCGTCCAGTGTCGCCCTGGCGCCCAGCCCGGCAATCATGCCCATACCAATCCGCGCCGTCGTCCCGCTGTTGCCGCAGTCAATTGTTCCTGCATCCCCGGTCGCCTGCCCGCCGATTCCCGTGACGTCCAGGACGGGCTCGCCGTTTGGTCCGGAACGGGTCGAAAAACGTGCGCCCAGCGCCTCCATCATCCGGATGGTTGCCTGGTTATCCTGTCCGGCCGGGAAATGAGCGATTTCACTGTCACCGTGCAGAAGTCCTGCGAACATCGCCGCCCGGTGGGCAATGCTCTTGTCACCAGGCACAACGATTTCAGCCCCTGGAGCGAGCGAACGGCCCGTCGGACGCAATGTCACGGAATAATAACGGTCTGGAGTTGTCAATGGTTCAGGACTTGTCATCGGCTTCGGAACCCCGTGCTGCTCGCACGCTGTCCCTGATGCGATGCAGCTGTGCTTCCAATTGTTCCGGGTCGTTGACCAGCTCCATCAGCAAATTCAGTCGCGAAGCATACTGGTCGACGGCGGTTCTTAATACCGCCTGGTTAGCGACAAATATATCGCGCCACATGACCGGGTCGCTGGCGGCGATTCGCAGGAAATCGTTCAAGCCGCCACCGCCAAATTCGAGGTCGACATCGGGATCATCACCAATGGCCGCAGCCAGGGCAAATGCGATCAGATGCGGCAGATGGCTGACCCAGCCAAAAATCTGGTCGTGCCGACCAGGCGACAACGTCTGGACGACCGCACCTGTCTGTTCGGCCATTGTTTTGACACGGTCAAGGGCATCAGCATCGGTTGCTTCGACAGGCGTCAGGATCCATCGCCGACCGACAAACAGATCGCCGTCGGCAGCGGCGGCGCCGCTGTTCTCGGTACCGGCAATCGGGTGCCCCGGGACAAATCTGTTGGGATATTGCAGTGTCGTCCTGGCGGCGTCCCAAACGTCCTGCTTGGTACTGCCCCCATCCGTGATTACAGTTTGCTCTCCGACTGCGCCCGCAATCAGGCCCATGATCGCTGGCATCGTCGCAACCGGCACTGACAAAAACACCAGATCAGCACCGTCAACCGCCGAAACCGGGTCGTGGGTGAATGAATCGATGCAGCCACGGGCCAATGCAGTTTCCAGGTTTTCCAGGGTCCTGCCGCAGCCGACGACGTGCTCAGCAAATCCGGACGAACGCAATCGCAGACCAAGCGACCCACCGATAAGTCCCGTTCCTATGACTGCGATACGCATCGCGGATTCAGTCGACGGACAGGGCGTGTTTTAATGCGGAAACAAAAAACCGGTTCTCGTCGTCGGTACCGGTATTGACACGGACGTGATCGGGCAGCCCAAAACCGGACATTGACCGAACAATCACCCCCTGCCGCATCAGCATTTGAAATAACTCGTCCGCAGGTACAGGCGACTTAAACAGCAGGAAGTTGGCATGGGACGGCCAGCTTTCCAGGCCAATCGCGTCCAGTTCAGTTTTGAAGTAGGCAAGCGACCGTCGGTTCTGGTCCAGCGTCCTCTGCAGGAATTCGTCGTCGTCCAGAGCCGCACACGCTGCTTCCTGGGCAATGCGGCTGACGTTAAAAGGTTGACGGACGCGGTTCATATAATCGGCCAGCCTGGGTGACATTGCGCCCCATCCGATCCGAAATCCTGCCAGGCCATAAGACTTTGAAAAAGTGCGACTGGTGATCAGGTTCGGATGGTCATCGATCAGGGACAATCCGTCGGGAACCCCGGCCGGAGCACCGTATTCGGCATAGGCTGCGTCATAGACAACGACGACATCATCAGGTATCCGCGCCATGAATTCACGCATCGGTTCGATACCAAAGGCGGTTCCGGTAGGATTGTTGGGGTTCGCAAGGAAAACCAGCCGGGCCCCCTGGTTGTTGATCTGGTCTGCCAGCGCATCCAGGTCATAGTGCATGTCGGTCATCGGCACTGTGGCAAATCGCGCACCGTGGGCGGCCGCCAGGATGCCGTAGACGCTGAATGTGGTTTCCGACGTAATCACCAGTTCGCCGGGGCGGACAAACGTCCGCAGTGCCAACTCAAGCAGCTCATTGGAACCGTTGCCAAAAACAATGGATTCGGGTCGCAGTCCATATTTTTGACAGATTTTCTGCCGCAATTCGGTCGCGGGGCCGTCCGGGTAACGGTGCATTTCGCTGGCCACTTCCAGGACCCGTGCGATTGCCAACGGACTGGGCCCCAGCGGGTTTTCGTTAGACGCAAGCTTTACAATTTTGTCGAGCCCCAGTTCACGGGCGACATCAGAGATCGGCTTTCCGGGCTCGTAGGGTTTCAGTTCCCGAATACCGTCATGGACCTGCACGCCGACGCTCATCAAGTTGCCTGAATCTGGGCATCAAAGGCCCCCAGAATCTTGACGTGGGCACCAGCCGCATTAAGCTGGCGAATCGCACCGGTAACCGGTTCTTCCCACGCGTTGCCTTCCAGTTCAATGAAAAACCGGTACTCCCAGTCCTGGGCAGGGGCTGGCCGACTGACGATCATCGTCAGGTTGATTCCAGCATCACTAAGC
>JBFJWU010000198.1:0-6494 GCA_041623475.1 bacterium
ATCGTCTGTATAGTCGCTGTAGAGGATGTGCAGATCGCCAACTGGATCCATGATGATCGACGGCCGCCAGCCCACATTACCAAACGTATCAACTTCTTCAGTAACAAACACACCCGTCCGGTTGGTTGAATAAAGCAGGTCACGAACCGGAACCGTGTTGTACCACGCCAGGTGGATAAAGCCGTCGGCATCCAGGATAAAACTGAAATCCTCGACCGTCTTCGATGAAACCTGCTGGCCAGACCAAGTGCCCCCCGCATTGGTCCAGTACCAGGGCGACCAACGGTTGGCAACAATGTGTGGCTTGTGATTGGCATCAACTTCGATGTGGGTGTAGTAGTTGTACCCGCCGGTTGCGACGGTGACAGCTGTCCAGGCGCCGCTTTCATTTGTCGCATATCGCAGCTCGTTGGTGGCCTGGGCGATGTAACTGATGTGGATCTTGCCGCGCCGGTCGACAGCCAGTGACGACCCCGTGCCTGGCTGGTCATTCATATCGACCGTGGTCGAGACCCACGAACCGGACAGGTTGGTCACATATTCAAGGTGTTTCAAGGTCCAGTTTACGTGTGAAATATGGGAGTACCCCCCGGAATCCAGCGCGAACGAGGCGGACAAACCGTCGTTATCAGGGGTGGGGATCGATTCAAATTGCCACTGACCTGTGGCATTGTTGCCATAAACCAGATCATCGGCGACCAGGTCCGTATAGACCACATGAGCGTTGCCGTCGGCATCCAGCGCCGTAAAATTATAGGCCGCTGTCTTGCCGGTGGTCAGCGCTGTGGTCTTCCAGTCCTTTTCTGCTGGCGGACGGTAGGTCACGTAAGCCAGTTCACCGGCGCTTTGGTCGTCATGCACAATGTGCACACGCCCGCGAGAATCAATGTCGATGGGATAGGACAGCCCTCCGTCATCGCCGTTCGTGTCCAGCGGCGTCCGGACCCACGAGCCGCTTTTGTTGGTCAGGTAGATCAAATCGTCGGCGTCATTGTCGACAGTGGCAACGTGGGCCTTTCCGGAATCGTCCAGCACCAGGCTGGTAAACTGGCCTGACCCTCCGGGGGGATTGTCGATCGTTTCAATGGTCCAGGATCCGGTCGTCCCGGTCACGTATTTTGCGTCCGCCCACGTGCCATCGTAATACGCCATGTGCACAACGCCGTCTGAATCGATTTGCAGTGAAGGGTTATACCCGGTAATCCCCGCTGAATCGACCGTCTCGAATACCCACGCGCCGCTCTTGTTGGTCCCGTACCGAAGGTCGTTGACCAGATTCTGCCGGTACGCGATATGGGGCGTGTCCCAGCGATCGACGGCGATACTCGTTTCCAGCCCGACATCGCCGACCGTTTCCAGGGTGCGGGTGTTCCAGGTGCCGGTGGCATTTGTTGCGTATTTCAGATCCCAGTTTGTAAAGTCCAGGTAGCCAATGTGCGCTGCGCCGCTGCGGTCCAGCGCGATATCGTTGTAAATGCCGACATCGATGCCGGATGGACTGTCGATAATCTCGACCAGCCAGATGCCTGCCGGGGCCTTGAGGGCAAATGAATCGACAAAGTAGTCGTCACAGCAGGAAAGATCCCCGGTGTTCCTCAGGCGCAGTCGCTCTGCCGTCGCCGGCAGGGTCCCGGTTACAAGATCGAATGTCGTATCAGACCCGGCAGCTGCCGAGTGGCGTTCCAGCTCAATCCAGCCGGTGCCGGAATCATATTCCAGGACCAGGTCTTCGCCGGCTTCGGGGGCGTCACCGCCATTGTGTGCACCGCCCGGTTGCCAGTAGTACGCGTATTCCAGCGCGCCATAAGCCGCGGTGCTGATCGATGTCACCTGGCCGCCACCGTGCAATTGCAGGACGTACCTGCCGGATGGCTGGTTGATCGCCGCGGCAGAGGTCACAACGTCCGCCCATGCGGACCAGTTGGCGGTGCTGATCGCGGTCCGGAATTCGTCGTAAATCAGGCTGGTGGTTGCATAACGCAGGTCGTCGCCGACACTGTCGTAATAACTGATGTGCGGATTGCCGCCCCCGTCGATCGCCAAATGTGGCTGCCCCAGGCCCCACGTGCTCGCGTCAACGGTCTGGAACGTCCACTGGCCGTCTTCCAGCAGCCCATAGGTAATCGGGTTGCCACTGGTATTCCGCTCGCCAACCACATGTACGCGGTCAAAGCGGTCGACCTTGATATCTCCGAAACCGGACGTCGAATCAATCTCAAAAAGGCCCTCACTGATGTTGTGGCGCAGCGGTATCAGGGCCTCGAACACGACCGAACTGTCCACATTGTTTGTACGGTGCTCCAGCGCCTCGTTAAAGATGTCTGAGCCGGGGACCGGTCGCAGCCAGCTGGTGTCGTTCTCGTGCAGGTCCTGGACAAACACGGCTTCGGTCGTGTTGTAGTACAGGTAGTCCGGGTTGAGATCCTGAGTCGCCGTATTGGGATTGAAGTAGTACCGATACTGATCCCGCGACGCGATCCAGTACATCCGGGTCAGTGGTTCGTACGGGAATGCGGCCACAACCAGCGACCATCCGGACTGGTTGTCCAGATCGTCCCGGGCCCGGATCCTGTACTGGTAGGTTGACCCCGGCCTGGTCACGGTGTCGACATAGCTCAACTGACCAGCCGGCAGTCCCGGCTCGATGGTCCGGAAGTCGCTGTCCACGGCAACAATCAGGCGCTGCAGCTCGAATCGGTCGGTGCCACCAGGCGCGCTCCACTGCAGCTCGATTGATGTGTTCGATACGGCAAAGCTGTCACCGGTACTGTCCAGCAGCTGCAGGGCAGGCGGATCGGGTGCCGTCTGGTCCAGCTCGATAGTCTGCTGGCTGGAGGCGGTATTGCCAGCCCGGTCGCGCAGTTTTACATAGACCGTCTTGTTGCCATCGCCTGCCGGCAGGAACCACGGACTGGTGGCTGTATAAGGTATCCAGCTGGCATCACCGAAATTGCTCAGGTTGGACAGTTGCATCTCTTCCACGTCCGCGTCTGCACCCGCGACCGTGACCGTAATCCCCAGGTTGGCGGTTCGCACGGACCCGCCTTCCAGCGCCGTCAGGTTGACGGTCCAGCCCCCGCCGATGGTCGTGTCCAGCGTGACAACGGTTGAATAGCAGGCAGACTCTGACCCAGCGAATGTCCGGAAACGAACGGCAACGCTTCGCGCCCCGCTGCCCCCCAGCGTAAACGCGGCGGCTGGTGCATAAGGCCCCCAGGCACCTCCACAGCCGCCACTGTCCTGGATTTGCATCTGGTCAGCACCTGCTGCGTCCAGCGATAACGTGATTGCGGGATCGTTGACATAGGCCCCCTGGTCAACAGTAAATCCGCCACCGGATTGAACCGGGACCGCAGTGTCCAGAATCAATGACTGACGACTTACCGGCCCGGAATTACCCAGCTGGTCGACAAAGCGCAGATACAGATCCTTGTTGCCATCGGACTGGTCCTGAAGTGTATACACAGACGGAAACGAGCCGCAGTCTGCCGTTGCCGTCACCGGGTTGAGGAAAGCAAGGTCCTCTGCAAATTCGGCGTAACTGCAGCCAGCCGGATCGGGACCGGCATCCGCCTGGATGGTCAACCCGGGCTGGTTCGAGTATCCGGGTTGGGCAGAGGGATTGCCGACCACCGAAAAGGAAACCGGTACAGGCCCCTGCGTGTCCAGGGTAATCGAGGCCGCGGCCTGGCACGAGGATTGATTGCCGGCATCGTCCTGGAACCGGACGCTGACAAATTGCTGGCCGTCCACAAGCGACAGGTTCCACAGCGTCGCCGTCGTCACCGCAATCCAGCTGCCCCCGGCACACGATGACCCGGGGCTGAGCCGCATCAGGACCACATCGTCGACATGACTGAGGTTCAGGCCGACCAGGGTATCGTTGGTTATCTGGTAATCAAACCAGAGCGCGCCGGTCGGGGCGGCACGATCGTAGCTGATCTGGGCGCTGACGGGCGCACCGGCATTATTGGCCGCATCCGAATAGATCGCGTAGACAACTTTTACTTCGGCAACACCGTTGCCAAGCGGGTCCGCAAGAAAAAATGGCTTGGTCTGCTCGTAGAACTCCAGCGGTGCCGTCAACGCCGCCGCCATTGAGGTGCCCAGTTGGACGCCGGCGATTCCGCTGCCACCGGTCGTATCGGCAGCGAACAGGCTGAGGCTGACCGCACCGTTGATGTCCGCCGTCTTTGCCGCACCGTTGTCGATCTGAAGACTTGCCAGGTGAGGCGGCGTCGTGTCCAGTTTGATCTCGTCTTCGACCAGCACGCTTTCGTTACCGGCGTCATCGAAAAACCGGGCATAGACCCTGTGGGTACCATCCTGGGCCGGCAGGTCCAGCATCAGTGAGGCCGCCCCGCCGGAAATGGTGCCCGGGACACCGTTCAGCATCCCCGCCGAAGTGGACACAATATAGCTGTATGTTTCAACGGCATCCGCCGCCAGGTTGACGGTCACCGTCCGCGTGTTGACGATCGTACCGACGATGTCGACGCCGACACCGTCCGGTGCCTGTGTATCGACCGTGATCTGGTCGCTGCTGGCCGGGGTCACATTACCCGCCACATCGCGAAACCTTACAAAGACGTTTTTTAGCCCGTCGCCGGCGGACAGGTTCCAGATTGTGCTGGTTGTGACCGGTTCCCAGGTTGCGCCAGCGAAACCGCCGTTGTTGCTCAACTGCATCTGGGCGGCATCCCCATAATCGATCGAAAGGGCAACAGCCTGGGTCCGCGTAAAATCAGCGCCGGAAGCGATTGTCAATGGTATCGCCGGCAGGCCGGGCGGGGTCGTATCAACGGTGATCGAAACGGCCGCAGGCAGACTGAGATTCCCGGCCCGGTCTTCCACCTGGGCCATTACGGTATATGTGCCTTCTGCAAAGAAATCATAGGCCAGCACCGTGGCGTAGAAGTGGGTCTGGACATCATCGGGATCCGCAGCATCCCAGAAGTGGATCAGCGAGGTGCCGCTGCCCGATTCCTGGACCGAAGTCTCTGCAACAACCGATCCGCCTGCGATTACTTCGGCGCCACCGGCCAGTTCAAAGGAAACAATTTTCGGCGGCGTGGTATCGATCTGGACCTCGGTGGAAAACTCAACCTGATCGCCGGCGGCGTTTCGCGCTGTGACGCAGATTGTGTAATTACCGTCGCCACCCTGAACCGTGTGGCCCAGTTCGGCTTCGAAGCTCTGGAAATCGCCGTAACCGCCGCAGCGGCTACCGGACTCAACGTCGGTTACGGCAATCTGACCGGCATTGAATGCCGAGACCTGCAGGTTGATGGAGGCACTTTTCTGTATACTTCCCCCGACAATATTGACAAAACCTGTCAGCGGATAGAGCGTTACTTCGCCCAGGTCAACTGGCTCATCTTCTGTCGCATCAGAAACAGCCCGGGGATCGATTTCGATCCGCTCCCGTGTATAGTTCCCCCGCTGGACGGTTGCGCTGGGCCGGCGCGATCGCCTGGGTACGGTGGCCCGGTACTCGCCGCGCGAATCCGCCAGCAGCGTCGAACTGAAAACATTCGCCGGTATGTCCTGGGTGTTGCAGGAAAGGCCCGCTGGAATGTCGGCATCGGTTTCGCCCGTGACAGAGACAATCGTTCCCGCAGGATCCGCGCCGTCCGAGAGGCTGACCTTGCCGGTGACGGCAACCCTGTCGAGTGCCAGCAGGATAGTTCCGATATCGAAAACATCATCGCCGGAATGGACAAATTCAACCGTTTCAACGGCAAACCCGGAAACGTCTGCCGACACGCTGTAGGCACCATTGCCCAGTCCGGCAACCAGAAACTCGCCCTCGACGGTCGACACAACCGTTGTCACGCCGTGGGGACCCGCGACAGCAACGACGACGCCTTCGCAGGCTCCGATCGCCTCCAGTTCGATGGTACCCGCCAGCGAACCGGCGCCCATCCAGGCACCAGGTGCGCTGCTATCCGACTCGACAAGCGGGGATTGAACTTTGCCGCATCCAGAGATCGCAATTGCGGTCGCGACGACAATCGCGATCGGGGGGCTCTTCGTCGCAGGAAAAAACTTCATCGGGATTCCTCAGCTGGGGCAAAACGATTTCAAGGCGGACATACAGAATCCAGGGTCGGGCGTTTCGAAAATGACCCGTCCCCCGCTGCTGTTGTTTGGGTCTTAATTTAGTCGAAATTCAATGGTTGGACCAGAACTATTTCGTAATACCAACCTGCCGGGACTTGTTGGTCGCTGCTGCACGGTAAAATCGTCAAATGGAGCCACTTGGGGACAGTCGTGGCATGTGGTATTTCCATAATTCGCCAAACCGGAGAATAGTTCGCGTATTCGGTCCTTTGGAGCGCCAGCCAGGTGGCGAATCTGGTTGTACGCAGTTATCCGAAATACTGCGTACAACCATGAAAGACATCCCCAAAACAAAGCAAAGTTCTCGTGCAAGATATCCTGACGGACCTATTATTCATTCCCCTACCCGGAGCCTGTTGAGTTTTGACAAG
>JBFJWU010000199.1:0-6444 GCA_041623475.1 bacterium
GACACCGGCTTTATCGTCTTGGCTGCTGTACTGGCAAAGGTACTGGCAGGCCAGACCCTTGCATCCAGTTTTTTCGAGCTATTGGATGCCGACGGACTGGGTGATGCCCGGCTGCGCTGGGGCCCCCTGGACGGGGTTCCGGTTGCGCCCACCGGTCACGATCCATGGCGATCCCGCGAGTTGACCGGCGAAATCCACGACTGGCACGCCTGGATCCTGGGTGAGGATGCCCTGCACGCCGGCCTGTTCGCAACCATCGACGGTGTCCAGGCATGTATTGACTGGTGGTGTCGGCAGTCGGACGACCCGTCCGTACAGCCATTCCTGGATGTACCGGACACCGGACGCCCGTTGTGCTGGGATCGGCCTGGCCCTGGCCCCAGCCAGGGCGGCAATCTGGTCCCCGGCAATGCCGTCGGGCACCTGGGATTCACGGGAACATCCGCCTGGTTCGTCCCGGATCAGGAACGGTCGATCGTCATGCTGACCAACCGGACGGTCGTGTCGCAGGAGCGCAATGCGTTCCACACGATTCGGCCGGCGATCCATGATCTGGCGTGGCCGCGTCTGGCCGGGAAGTCCGCCTAGGCAGGGTCCCCTGCCGTCGCCGACTTACAGCGGTATATTGCCGTGCTTTTTCGCCGGATTCTGGTCGCGCTTGTTTTCCAGCGACCGCAACGCGTCGATCAGGAACGGACGAGTATCTTCCGGCTTGATGACCGCATCGATATAGCCCAACTCGGCCGCCTTGTACGGGTTGGCAAACCGCTCGCGGTATTCATCGACCAGTTCAGCTTTGCGGGCAACCGGATCATCGGCTTCCTTGAGTTCGTTACGGTAAATAATATTGACTGCACCGTCCGGCCCCATCACAGCAATTTCCGCTGACGGATAGGCGACGTTGATGTCGGCACGGATATGCTTTGAGCTCATGACGTCGTATGCGCCGCCATATGCCTTGCGGGTAATGACCGTGACCTTGGGCACCGTCGCCTCGGCAAATGCGTACAGCAACTTGGCACCGTGGGTAATGATCCCGCGCCATTCCTGGTCCGTTCCCGGCAGGAACCCCGGCACGTCGACAAATGTGACAATCGGAATGTTGAAACAGTCGCAGAAGCGGACAAACCGCGCCGCTTTCAGGCTGGAATCGATATCGAGCGTACCGGCCTTGGCCGCAGGGTTATTGGCGACAATGCCTACGCTTTTGCCACCCAGGCGGGCAAAGCCAACGGTCACGTTCTGCGCATAGTCTGCGTGGACTTCCAGATACCCGCCGTCGTCGACCACCATCCGCAGCAGTTCACGCATCTCATACGGCTTGTTGGGATTTTCAGGAATGATGTCCCGCAACCCGGCATCCCGGCGATCAACCGGGTCGCTGGTTTCAACGTGCGGCGGATCTTCCATATTGTTCTGCGGAACATAGCTGATCAACTGGCGAATCGATTCCAGGCAATGTTTCTCGTCATCTGCGGCGAAGTGGGCGACACCGCTGCGGGACGCATGTGTCATCGCCCCACCCAGTTCTTCCTTGGTCACGTCCTCGCGGGTAACAGCCTTGATGACCTCGGGCCCGGTAATAAACATGTACGAGGTATCCTTGACCATAAAGATGAAATCGGTCAATGCCGGACTGTAGACCGCGCCCCCCGCACATGGGCCCATGATTGCACTGATCTGGGGAACGACTCCGCTCTGCATCACATTGCGCAAAAAGATATCGGCATAACCGGCCAGGCTTTCGACGCCTTCCTGGATTCGTGCACCGCCTGAATCGTTGATTCCGATCACCGGGGCTCCATTACGAGCCGCCAGGTCCATGACCTTGACAATCTTGCTGGCAAAAGCCTTGCTCAGGCTGCCGCCGAAAACGGTGAAATCCTGGCTGAACACGTAGACCAGGCGCCCGTCGATACGTCCGTATCCCGTAACAACGCCGTCTCCGTAGAACTTATCCTGGCCGTATTCGTGCTGGTCCAGGACAAACTTGTCCATTTCGACAAACGATCCCGGATCCAGCAGCGTCGAGATTCGCTCCCGGGCAGTCATTTTTCCGGCATCGTGTTGACGCTGGATCCTGGCCTCGCCACCGCCCAGTTCGGCTTCGGCGTTGCGTTCCTCGAGCAAGCGGATTTTCTCGTCCATGGCCATTTGAACAAACCATCCTTTTCGGATATCTATCCGGATCTTTGATTTTCTGATCGGTCTGAATGTGGCGACGTTTGCGCTAGCGTTCCGTTCGCCAAGAACCTGATTATTGTAGCGGCGACGGCAAAACACCGGCAACTATTGGTTGGATGTTCCTGCATCCCCGTCATTCATCTCATGTAAACTGACGATATGAGTACGACGCAGCCAAATTCCGGTGCCTCTGGTGCACCCGAACCGATCTGGCGCCACATCAGCGACCAGGAAACCGTAATGATGGATGAAATCCTGCGTCTCAAGGATGAACGGAACGCCATCATCCTGGCTCACAATTACCAGTTGCCGGCCATCCAGGACGTTGCTGATTATGTGGGTGACTCACTGGGGCTGGCACGGATGGCCCGGGATATGGACGGCGACGAGATTGTCTTTTGCGGCGTCTATTTTATGGCCGAAACCGCCAAGATCCTGAATCCGGAGCGAACGGTCCTGATCCCGGACCCCAATGCAGGCTGCAGCCTGGTTGACACCATTTCCGCCGAGAAAGTCCGCCGGTGGCGTTCTGAACACCCTGATGCCGTTGCCATTGGCTATGTCAACACCTCGGCCGACGTTAAAGCCGAATTGGACTATTGCTGTACGTCATCGAATGCCGTCGCCGTCGTCAACTCGATCCCGGCGGACCAGGAGATCCTGTTCCTGCCGGACATGTTCCTGGGCAACTATGTCAAGAACATAACCGGGCGGGACAATATCCACATCTGGGCCGGCGAATGCCACGTCCACGCGGCGATTACGCCCGAGCAGATTGCCGATGCTGTTGCCCGTCAGCAGGGGGCCGACCTGCTGGTCCACCCGGAATGCGGGTGCTCGACAAGCTGCATGTACCTGAGTTCGTCCGGTGACCTGGATGCCGAACTGCATATCCTCAGCACGTCCGGGATGATCGAGCACGCGACAAACAGCCCCGCCTCGCGGTTTCTTGTGGCGACCGAGATCGGCATCCTCCACCAACTGGAAGACCAGGCCCCGGACAAGACATTTGTGCCAGTTTCCGAGTCAGCGGTCTGCGAATACATGAAGATGATCACGACCGAAAAATTGCTGGCAACCATGCGGTCCGGTAATCACGAAGTCACCGTGCCGGAAGACATCCGGCAACGGGCAGAACTTGCGATCCAGAGAATGGTCGCCATCGGCTGACCTGTCCCAAGCCACACATTGGCGCTTGGGCTATCATAAACAACTGTTACCACACAGCTTTCCCGCCGTTTGGCCAGAACAGGCATACGTATTGTGAAACGAATCGTCATGAAATTTGGCGGAACCTCGGTCGGATCGGTCGAGCGTATCCAGGCGGTCGCCCGGCGAATTCACGACCGCGTCAAGTCCGGGGACCGCGTCATCGCTGTCTGCTCGGCAATGTCCGGCGAAACGAACCGCCTGATTGAACTGGCCGACCAGGTCGCCGATCGCGCCATTGACCGGGAAATGGACGTTCTGTTGTCGACCGGCGAACAAGTCAGCATCGCCCTGGTCGCAATGGCATTGTCGGACCTTGGCGTACCAGCCCGCAGTTATACCGGTCCGCAGGCTG
Source organism: bacterium (assembly GCA_041623475.1). Lineage (GTDB taxonomy): Bacteria > J088 > J088 > J088 > J088 > JBFJWU01. The sequence continues at coordinate 3,749 of JBFJWU010000199.1, forward strand.
GTATTTCAACGACCAGCGCCCACACCAAAGCCAGGATCCGGAATATCGATCCCCAGCCACTGCAGACCGCTATCGATGCCGGCCAGGTCGCCGTCGTCGCCGGCTTCCAGGGCGCCAATTCGGCTGACGGCGAGGTCACGACCCTCGGCCGGGGCGGGTCCGACCTGACCGCTGTCGCGATCGCCGCTGCGATCAAGGCGGATGCCTGTGAAATTTATACGGATGTCGACGGGGTCTACACATGCGATCCCAACGTCGTTCCCAAGGCACGAAAAATTGATCGAATCAGTTTCGAGGAAATGCTGGAACTGGCCAGTTCAGGCGCCAAAGTACTGCAAAGCAGAAGCGTCGAACTGGCAATGAAGGCAAATGTCCCGCTGGTCGTCCGCAGCAGCTTTTCGGACGCACCAGGCACATGGGTTACGGAAGAGGTTTCCGAAATGGAAGATATCGTCGTTAGTGGGGTGGCCTATAACAACAAAGAGGCCAAGGTATCGTTAATGGACGTTCCGGATCAGCCCGGGATCGCGTCCAGCGTCTTCTCGACCCTTGCGGCCGAGAACATCAATGTCGATATGATTATCCAGAATGTATCGACCGACGGAATTACAGACTTGACATTTACTGTCTCCGAAACCGACCTGGATCGCGCCGTTGCAACCCTGGAGTCGTTGAAGCCCGACATCAATTGGGGACGGCTGGAAACCGACCAGTCAATCGCCAAGATCAGTGTCGTTGGCGTCGGTATGCGCAGCCACGCGGGCGTGGCCGCAAAGATGTTCCAGACGCTCGCCGACAACGGCATCAACATCCAGATGATCTCGACCAGCGAAATCAAGATTTCGGTCATTGTCGAACGAAAGTATACCGAGCTGGCAGCCCGCGAACTTCATTCTGTCTTTGGACTTGATTCCCCGGGGTCTTGAATCAATCCGCCGGTGGCACGGATCCCGGTCCTGATACATCGATTCGGCGCCGGTCGCCGCCAGCGTGCTCAATCCGGATCCGAAATGTTGGCTGCCCAAGCGTGCCGATGCCGTTTCCCGGCCACTCGACAACGACGACTGATTCCTCCAGCTCCTCGGTAAATACCAGTTGCCCGACTTCTGGATCGTCAATCCGGTACAGGTCGACGTGAATCAGCTCGGGACCGGCCGTCGGATATCGATGTACCAGCGCATAGGTCGGGCTGCTGACCTCGCGGCGATCCCCTCCCAGTCCGGCCAGCACACCACGGACAAACGCTGTCTTTCCCGCACCAAGTTGTCCGTCCAGGAATACCAGCGTCCCGGGCCCCAATTCTGAAGCCAGTCGGAAGCCCAGCGCCTCGGTTTCGTCCACTGTATCTGACTCGTGGACACCAGTGATTTCGAGAACATCGCCGGGCATTGCCTTAGTCCTGGATCAACTGGCCGAGCACGACTGCAACCTGGCCCGCGATTTCACTGGCCAGGTTGCCAACCGCCGGCAGCGTCGACCCTGCGTAGCCGTGCAGGATCACCCCGGTTGTCGCCGCGTCCCACGGACTCAACCCCTGGGCTGCCAGGCCGCCAATGACACCTGCCAGGACGTCCCCCGACCCCGGAACGGACAAAGCGGCCGTCGCAAATGGAGAGATCGCCAGGCGCTGGCCATCACACACAATTGTCCCCGCGCCTTTCAGGACAACGATGCCGCCGACCTGTTCCTGCAGTTGCCTGGCCGCTGCGACCCGGTTTTCCTGAACATCGCCCGCGTTGCAACCCAGCAGCTGTGCTGCTTCGCCGGGATGTGGCGTGATCACGACGTGGTCACCAGCACGGGCGCCATGGCCCCCCATTCCGCGGAGCCCGTCGGCATCGATGACGACGCACCGTTTCCCGGGCAGCCTCGCAAGGTTCTCGGGAATGTTCCCGCCATTTCCCATCCCTGGGCCAATGACCAGGACATCGGCACCGACAACATCAGGAATGATCGCGTCCAGATCGACCGCGGCCCAGGATTCTGCGAATCCAAGTCGCATTGTCTCTGGACCAAGTGCCGCGTGCCCACCTTCAGTACTCCAGACAAAAACCTTGCCGGCACCACACCGCAGCGCCCCCAGTGCCGTCAATGCGGGCGCTCCGGGCATCTGGCGACAGCCGCCAACAACGGCCAAAGACCCAAACGTGCCCTTGTGTCCGGCAGGATGGCGATCGGGAAGCGGCAGGCCCTCCAGCGTCAACAGGATTGCGTCAGGAACCAGTTCGTCGACCAGTTGGCGAGGATAGGTCAGCTCGACAACCTCAACCGTGCCGCAGTACGGTCGTGCAGGCCACGTGTGCAGGCCCACCTTATCCAGCCCCATTGTGACGGTCACGTCAGCCTTGACCACTGCGCCGCGGATCGACCCCTCGTCGCTGTCGATACCAGACGGCACATCAATGGCACAGACCCCAGGACCGCCGTCCGTGCGCGCAGCATTGATTGCACGTACCAGTTCAGCCAACCCGCCTTCGATCGGCCTGGTCAATCCGGTGCCAAACAGCCCGTCAACGACAACATCGCCTTTTGCCAGCCCCCGCAACGCCTGCAGAAACGCATCAGCGTCGGGCAAGGCATTGCAGCCGGCAGTTGACCATCTCTGGACCGCACTGGCGGCGTCGCCACCGATTTTTCCAGGTTCGAATGGACAATAGAGATGGACGGCTTCGCCCGCTTCAGCCAGGCGCCGGGCA
>JBFJWU010000200.1:0-6415 GCA_041623475.1 bacterium
AAGGCCTATGCCGCCTGGCTGGAGATGGAAGAACCCCACCTGTGGCCCCAACTGGAGTATCCGCCTATCGATTACCAGGCGATCTCCTACTACGCAGCGCCCAAGTCTGATGACGACCGGCCCAAAAGCCTGGACGAAGTCGATCCAGAGTTGCTGGCCACGTATGAAAAGCTGGGGATCCCCCTGGCCGAACAGAAAATGCTGGCTGGCGTCGCGGTCGATGCTGTTTTTGACAGCGTCTCGGTCGCGACAACCTACAAGGACAAACTGGCTGACCTTGGCATTATTTTCTGCTCGTTTTCCGAAGCCGTCCATGAACATCCGGAACTGGTGCAGAAGTACCTGGGGACGGTTGTCCCCCATAACGACAATTTCTTTGCAGCGCTGAATTCGGCCGTCTTTACCGACGGGTCGTTTGTCTTTGTTCCCAAGGGCGTCCGCTGCCCGATGGAACTGTCGACCTATTTCCGAATCAATGCCCAGAACACCGGACAGTTTGAACGGACCCTGATCGTTGCCGAAGATGCGGCCTATGTCAGCTACCTGGAAGGCTGCACGGCACCCCAGCGCGACGAAAACCAGTTGCACGCGGCCGTCGTCGAACTGGTGGCCCTGGATGACGCGACGATCAAATATTCAACCGTCCAGAACTGGTATCCCGGCGACGAGAACGGCAAAGGCGGAATCTATAACTTCGTGACCAAACGCGGTAAATGCGCCGGACCCCGTTCAAAAATTTCCTGGACCCAGGTTGAAACCGGATCATCGATCACCTGGAAGTACCCCAGTGTCATCCTCCAGGGCGACGATTCAGTCGGCGAGTTCTATTCGGTGGCCCTGACGGCGCTCAAGCAGCAGGCCGATACCGGGACCAAGATGATCCATATTGGCAAAAACACGACATCGACAATCATTTCCAAGGGAATTTCCGCTGCTCGCGGCCAGAATTCCTACCGTGGCCTGGTCAAGATCAACAAAGGCGCGACGAACGCCCGCAACTATTCGGTCTGCGATTCGCTGCTGATTGGCGACAAGTGCGGTGCCCATACATTTCCGTACTTGGAAGTCCGCAACAAGACGGCCAAGATTGAACACGAAGCAACAACATCGAAAATCGGTGAAGACCAGATTTTTTACTGTATGCAACGGGGCCTGTCCGAAGAGGATGCCGTTTCCATGATCGTCAATGGCTTCTGCAAGGAAGTCTTTCGCGAGCTGCCCATGGAGTTTGCGGTCGAGGCCCAGAAACTGCTTGAAATCAGCCTGGAAGGCAGCGTCGGTTGACGCGGCTGTTCCGAACGGAGAAATGACAAATGTTGAAGATTGACAATCTGCATGCCAGCATCGAAGGCAGCGAAATCCTCCACGGCCTCAGCCTGGAAATAAAGCCCGGCGAAGTCCACGCCATTATGGGGCCAAACGGGTCGGGCAAAAGCACCCTGGCCCAGGTTCTCGCCGGCAATGACAGTTACGACGTCACCGCAGGATCGGTTGATTTCTGCGGCCAGGACCTGCTGGAACTGGAAGCCGAAGAACGCGCCCGCGAAGGTGTTTTCCTGGCATTCCAGTATCCGGTTTCGATCCCCGGTGTCAACAACATGTACTTCATCAAATCGGCCCTCAATGAGATCCGCAAGCACCGGGGCGAACCCGAACTGGATGCCGCGGATTTCCTGAAACTGGCCAAAGAAAAGATGGAAGTCGTCAAGATCAGCCGCGAACTGCTGAACCGCAGTGTCAACGACGGCTTTTCCGGCGGCGAAAAGAAACGCAATGAAATCTTTCATATGGCCGTGCTGGAACCGCGCCTGGCGATCCTGGACGAGACCGACTCCGGCCTGGACATCGATGCGCTCAAGATTGTCGCCGATGGCGTCAATTCATTGCGCGACGCCGGTCGCTCGTTTCTGGTCATCACCCACTACCAGAGACTGCTGGATTATATTGAGCCGGATTTTGTTCATGTCCTGGTCGACGGGCGCATTGTCAAATCCGGCGACAAGTCGTTGGCGCTCGAGCTTGAAAAAGAAGGCTACGGCTGGACCGAAGACCTGCGCGAGGTCTCGTAATGTCGGCATTGGCGGAACTGGCGGCAGCATACGCTGGCGCAGCAGAAAACCAGCAGCAGGCGCAGGGCGCACCTGCGTGGCTGGAATCCCGCCGGCAGGCGGCCTTGGCAACATTCCGAACTCGCGGCATGCCCAATCAACTGCGTCGCGAAGAACGCTGGCGGTTCCTGAACCTGCAATCATTACTGGCACGAATGTACGAACCGAACGCGCCGGTCACCGTTGAACTGACCGGACCAGACGCGATTTCAGCACAGGTCTACAACATTGCGGAGACGCCGCCCACCGTCGAGCCGTGGCTGGCAGCGATTGCGACCGATTACGATGATAATCCCTTTACGGCACTGAATACGGCAGCGTGCCAGCAAATCACGGTCGTCCATATCCCCGCCACCGTCCAGGCCGACGAGCCCGTCTATGTAACGATTTCGACCGAGGCCGACGGCGACCGCATGGCCTGCCCCAGGCTGCTAGTCGTTGCCGAAGCCGGCACCCGCGCAACCGTTATCGAGCGCTACGCGGGCCGTGCCGCCGTCACCAACACGGTGACCGAGGTCCACATCGGCCAGGATGCGCAGCTGCATCACATCCGCATCCAGGATGACCACGCCGATGCCGTACATTTGTCAACGACAGCCGTACGCCACCATGGCAATAACAGCACGCTCAACGGGCTGTCCATCAACCTGGGCGCACGCCTGGCACGTAATGATATCAACGTGCAACTGGATGGCGAACAGCTGGAGTCGACAATCAATGGCATGTACCTGTTGGTGAATGACCAGGTGATTGACAACCACACCCGGATCGAACACCTGCAGCCGAACTCGATCAGCCACGAGCTGTTCAAGGGTGTGCTGGGCAACCGGTCACGTGCCGTGTTCAATGGACGAATCTATGTCGACCAGAAGGCGCAGAAAACCGATGCCTTTCAGTCCAATCCCAACCTGTTGCTCAGCGATGACGCTGTTGCAAACAGCAACCCGGAACTGGAAATCTACGCAGATGACGTTCGCTGCAGCCACGGTGCGACCTATGGGGATCTGGAACAGGACGCCCTGTTTTATTTACGCACCCGTGGCTTCAGCCGTGATCAGGCCGAAGAAATCCTGGTCAACGCATTTCTGGGGGAACTTCTGGAGACCATCGACATTGATCAACTGCGGGCTGAAATGCAGCAACGCATCGCTGACCGCATGCAGATTGCCCTGTCCGGGGCATTGACCAGCCGGTGACCGTGACGGCTGCCAGCAACGTGCCGGTCCCGGGTTACGATCTCGATCAGGTTCGTGCCGATTTTCCGATCCTGCATCAGCAGATTGCCGGCAATCCGCTGGTCTACCTGGACAACGCCGCGACGACGCAGAAGCCGACACCCGTGATCCGCGCGATCACGGACTATTACGCGCAGGACAATGCCAATATCCATCGCGGCGTACATACGCTCAGTCAACGTGCAACGGATATGTATGAAGGCGCACGGCAAACGATTGCCAACTGGTTGAGCGCCGAATCGGCCTCGGAGATTATCTTTGTCCGTGGCGCCACCGAAGGGATCAACCTGGTTGCAGCGACCATGGCAGCAACCGGTTGGCAGGCCGGTGACCAGGTTCTGATCACCGGAATGGAACACCACTCCAACATTGTTCCCTGGCAGATACTGCGCGACCGACTGGGCATTGAATTGGTCGTCGTGCCGCTGCAGCAGGATGGTACCATCCGGCTGGAGGACGTTGCGAGCCGCCTCACAGACCGCACCCGCCTGGTCAGCATCGTCCATGTGTCAAATGCGCTGGGCACCGTCAACCCTGTCCGCGACATCATCGCCATGGCCCGCGAGCGCTCGATCCCGGTGCTGCTGGATGGCGCCCAGGCGGCACCGCACACACCGCTGGACATGCAGGATCTGGGCTGCGACTTCTACGTCCTGTCGGGACACAAAGTGTACGGCCCGACGGGAATCGGTGTTCTGTACGGACGCCGTGAGTGGCTCGACCGCCTGCCCCCGTACCACGGTGGCGGCGACATGATCCGTTCGGTCACATTTGCAGAAACCACATACGCGCCGCCCCCTTACAAATTTGAAGCCGGCACACCCAACATAGCTGGCGTCATTGGCCTGGCGGCCGCAGTCCGTTATCTGGAACAGGTCGGCATCGACCGCGTTGCAGCCTGGGAATCGGAACTGCTGGACTATGCCACCGCAACCATTGGCGGGATCGACGGCGTCACGCTGATTGGCACCGGACCCGCCAAAGCCGGAGTCCTGTCGTTTGTCATCGAAGGAATTCATCCACACGACATCGGCACGATCCTGGATATGAATGGTGTCGCCATTCGTGCCGGGCACCATTGCGCACAACCGGTGATGGATTTCTTCCAGGTTCCTGCAACAGCACGGGCCTCGTTTGCGATGTATAACACGCTGGCCGATATCGACAGTTTGGCTGCCGCAGTACGCCGCGCGCAGGAGATGTTTGGCTGATGGAATTCAACGAACTTTACCAGGAATTGATCCTCGACCATAACAAGAGTCCCCGAAACTGCGGCGTGATCGAGAACCCGGATCGTTTTGCCCGCGGCAATAATCCATTATGCGGGGACAAGATCGTCGTCCAGGTCAATCTCGACGGCGACCAGATCGCAGATGTCCGTTTTGACGGCTCTGGGTGTGCGATCTCGACGGCCTCGGCTTCATTGATGACCGAGGCAATCAAAGGCAGGACGATCGCCGAGGCCGAACAGTTGTTCTCGGCGTTTCATTCCCTGGTTACTGGTGGCGAGCCCCCCGCAATACCGCTGGACCTGGGCAAATTGGAAGTGTTTTCCGGGGTCAGTGATTATCCCGCCCGGGTGAAATGCGCAAGCCTGGCGTGGCATACGCTGAACGCGATTTTGAAAAATGATCAGGAAGTGGTGACAACAGAATGAGCTTTCAAGGAATGAACCCGCAGGAACAGGCCCCTGACCAGGCCAGTGGCAAGCCATCGGAGATCGAATTCCGGGACGGTGATAAAGATGCCCCCGAATCAGTTATCCGAAGTGGCATTCTCGAGACGCTGTCCACGGTATATGATCCGGAAATCCCGGTGGACATTTACCAACTGGGTCTGATCTATGAAATCGATATCAAGGATGATCAGTTCGTCGATGTCATGATGACCTTGACATCACCTATGTGCCCGGTCGCCGGATCGTTGCCGCCGGAAGTCGAGATGAAGATCGCAGCAGTTGAGGGGGTCGCCGGCGCAACTGTCGAGGTCACCTGGGATCCACCCTGGAGTCCCGAAATGATGAGCGAATCAGCGCGTCTGGAGCTGGGCTTCGACCTTTAGTCCAGTCCGTATTCCCAAAAAATTGAGGCCCGCCAACGGGTTCTCAGCACCCTGGATTTTGGCACCCTGACCTTGCAGGTTTCGGTGCTTGTGTTTACCCTGTAATCGAGGGATCACAGGAGGGGTGCGCTGGCTTGTCCGGCGTTCAAAATCGACAAAAAATTATTGCAGACACCACCGGGACGCGTCCACCCTGGCGCTCCCGGTTGTTTCATTTCAGCACAATTTACCGACATCCTGAAGCCGTACCCGCGCGGCCGACCAGGAAAGGATTTTTTGCCAGATGGACAGTATTACCGCAGGAATCAAAGGATTTGCTCTGACGCCCACACGACAGGTTGTCGCCAACCTGTCAACGGCCCAACTGGTCGAGGAGGCGCTTCGCCGCAACGAGTGCCGACTGACGGCGCACGGGCCGATTGCCACAGTTACCGGTAAACACACCGGTCGCTCTGCCAATGACAAGTTCACGGTCGACGAGCCGTCGACGACTGACGAGATCTGGTGGGGCAAAGTCAACTGCCGAATCGACGAATCCAGTTTCAACAGCTTGCGGGACCGAACAGCTGCCGACCTGGAACAGCAGGACCTGTTTGTCTTCGAAGGCTATGCGGGCGCGGACAGCAACAATCGCCTGAAGGTCCGCGTGATTACACCCAACGCCTGGCACTGTCTTTTTGCCCGTAATATGTTTATTCCGGAAACAGATCCAGCAGTCCTGGACGGATTCGAAGCGGACTTCACGATCCTGCACAATCCGGAATTCCGCGCCGACCCGGAAACAGACGGCACCAACAGCGAGACCTTCATCCTGCTCAGCTTTGCGGAGCAACTGGTCTTGATCGGCGGCACGCAGTACGCTGGCGAGATCAAAAAGTCGATTTTTTCGGTACTCAATCGCCTGCTGCCCAACAAGGGCATACTCAGCATGCATTGCAGCGCCAACTATGGTGGCTCGACCGACGATGTCGCCCTGTTTTTCGGTCTCAGTGGCACGGGCAAGACGACCCT
>JBFJWU010000201.1:0-6405 GCA_041623475.1 bacterium
GCATGAATGATCTTGGTGACAGTCGAACTACTCGACTCGTCCGGGTTTGCCCCACTTGTCCTTGAAGTCGTCATACGACAACTGGAAGTAATCGGCGTTCATTTCCGTGTACTGGGACTCGTCGTCCGGCACAGCATCTTCAGAATAAATTGCCTCGACCGGGCATTCCGGTTCGCAGACACCGCAATCGATGCAGACATCGGGATCGATATAAAGCATGTCCGCCTCGTCGAATCCGGCGGCGTCGGCTTTGGGGTGGATGCAATCAACCGGACACACTTCCACGCAGGAGGTGTCTTTTGTACCGATGCAGTTTTTTCCAATCACATAGGGCATTGAACTTGTCTCCTTGTATGTTAATGCTTGCCAGGGTCCGCCTGGGAGCCAAGCTGAAAAAACAGGGTAGCATTTCATCACCCACTTTTCCAACCCGAAACGACGCCCTCAAAAAGCGCTTGTTTTGGGCACAATACGGGCGGCTGTGGCACTTTTGCACGCAACTGTTGTCCAAGTGATTGGACACCTGTGGCCCGACTGTGGGACCATCTGGTTTCACATCCAGACAAAGGACTCTTCGTGCGAAACATTGGCCGATATGCAGCGTGTTTGTTGATTCCGTTTGCGACAACCCTGGCGGTTGCCCAGGACCAGCCCGGGGGTGACGCGACCCAGCCGGGCATCAAAATCCAGCTGTATCCCAAGCCCTACAAGAAGTACGTGCATACAACGACCACCCGTACCAAGACGATGACCCGCGCGCCATCCAGTACCCAGTCCCACAATGTCGCAGACGGGTTGACTTCGATTGTCGAGTTCTCGACCTGGCGACGCGAATTCAACGGCGATATGCCGGTCGAAGCAACACTGAAACATACCGAATCCAATGCGTTCGGCGCCGGGATGGCACCGATCCAGCACAGTTCACCGCTCAAGCACCTGGAGGGTGCCGTCGGCCAGTTCCTGATCAAACCGGATTCGACCGTCGCGATTGCCGGCTACAAACCGGGAACCGGTGGACCGGCAACGCGGACCCAGTTCCACGCGCTGGTTCGGTCGGTGATTTTCGGGTTCGAAATCGAATCAAAGGAACTGCGCCCCGGCGACGAGTTCGAGACGCTGGACGCCCGCCCCATGCCGATCGGTACCGAGGTCCTCAACGCCGAGGTCCTGCGCAAATACGTCTTCCTGCGCACCCACCAGGGCAAGCACGAGTTCGGTGTCGAAATCGTCGTACGTCCCGAAGATCCCAATGCGACCCAGCAGATCTTTGGCCGGGGCCGCGGCGCGTTGATCATCAACCCGGATATGGGCCTGATCGAACGCTCGTCCGAATCCGTCACAGTCGAGGCCCGGATCAAGGGGCCCGGCGGCTGGTTGCTGATGAAATCCGACGCCGACACGGAAACATTACTGATCATGACAGACGCGGAACACAAACCCCGCGGGACCTGAAACAGCCAAGCCGCTTTTTGAAGAAAACATTTGCCGGCCTCGAGATCGCCCTGATCCAGGGCGACATCACGGTCCGACCGGTCGATGTCATCGTTAATGCGGCCAATTCACGGCTGGTTGCCGGTGGTGGCGTTGACGGTGCAATCCACCGGGCCGCCGGCCCTGAACTGCAGGCCGCCGTTGCACCGCTGGCACCCTGCCCGACCGGCCAGGCCCGAATCACCCCCGGATTCAATTTGCAGGCGCGGCACGTGATATTTACCGTTGGGCCGGTCTACAGCGGCTCGCCCGAGGACGCGCGGTTACTGCGGGACTGTATTACCAACAGCCTGGCGCTGGCCGAGCAGCACAATCTTGCATCGATCGCGTTTCCAGCGATCTCGACCGGCGTATACGGCTACCCCCTGGCACCTGCGGCCAGCGTTATCCTGGGTGCGCTGGTGTACCGGGCCCCGAACCTACGGTCGGTTCAGTTGGCTGAAGTCGTCCTGTTCGGCGCCGATGCATTTGCCGAATTTGCCGGCGTCCTGGACGGCATTCCGGGCGGGTAGCTCCACAACGGATCCTCGCCGACCTCCTGTCGACGCAACAGCTCGACGGCATTTGCAAAATCCTGCCTGGCGTACTGATACCAGGCATCCAGGAATTCCGGATCGGCCAGATAGGTTCGCTGGGCCAGCAGGAATGCATGATTGACCTCGAATTCCGCATAGCGCCGGTAGCCAGGATTGTGCCAGTCAGCGGCACCGACGCGCGCCCGGAACTCGTCGACCAGACGCTGCTTGACCTGCAGTCGTTCATCACGGCTGTCAATCCGGGCGTAGGCCGCATCCATTGCGACTGTCGTATCCGATATCATCCTGGCCCACTGCATTCGATCCTGGCGCCGTTGGCGCAAACTGGCAACCAGGTCATCCCGCCCCCAGCCGGCCAGCAGGATTTCAGCGCCGGCGTCACCCAGTGCAACGGCAACGGTTTCATTCCAGTCGGTTTCACTGGTCCGGTACAGGGTCGCGTGGACCAGTTCGTGAACAACGGTGTTGACAACGGCTTCGTCCGGCAATTGCAGGAATTCCGGCAGGACCGGGTCCGGGAAAAAGCCCAGGGTACTGAACGCCGCCGCCGTCCGAAGATAACGGTCGGCATCGGGAAATGTGTCATTGGCCATTCGTTCAGCCCGGTCCCGGTCAAAAAAACCCAGATACGGGATCTCGCCGACAATCGGGAACCGCCACGTGACCGGTGTCAACTGGTCAGGTTCGGCCAGGACCAGTACCCAGACACGGAATTCGTCGGGCAATTCCGCCACTTCGCGGTACTGGTCGTCACGGACCAGTCCCAGCAGTGATGCGCTCTCGGCAGCGGCGCGCTGGATCAGGCGCAGCCGTTGTTGTGTCTGCAGGTCCAGCCCCGGATCCCGGAGCGCGTCGGCAAGCGGTCGACGCGACAGCAGGATGCGGGCTTCGCCGCCGGCAATGTGAAGCAGGTAACCGCTGGTTGCACACGACCCGCACAGCAGGACGACGGCGGCCAGCAGCAGGCGTTTCACCCGCCCAGACCGGTCCCGAACCGTGACCATCGCAGTCCACTGTCGCAGTGGTCCCAGCTGAAATGGATGAACAGCGGCTTGCCCTGTAACAGGTCCAGGTCAACCGGGCCCCAGAACCGGCTGTCATTGGAATGATCCCGGTTGTCCCCCATGACAAAGATCTCGTCGGGCCCCAGGGTGATCTCTTCAAACTCCCAGAATGAATGATAGGCGCCGCGGGCATACTGGACCTGGTACGTCCGCCCATCCAGCGTCTCCTCAAACACGTCGGCCTCGGCATCGGTGCAACTGGTTCGCTTGTATTGCTGGCGCCCGATCTTTTGCCGTTTGACCTGCTGGTCGTTTACATAAATCTGGCCGTCTTCAATGCGGATCCGGTCGCCAGGTATCGCGATCGTCCTCTTGATGAAGTCCTTGCCGGGGTCATTGGGAAAGCGAAAGACGACGATCTCACCCCGGTCCGGATGCCCGAACTTGGCCAGTTTTTCGTCTGCAAACGGCAGCCGGATGCCGTGGCTGATCTTGCTGGCGATCAGCTGGTCACCAACCAGCAGCGTCGGAATCATGCTGCCGCTGGGGATCTTGTACGCCTGGACCAGGAAATGGCGGATCCCCAGGGCCAGGACCAGCGCCACGACAACACTTTCCAGCCAGCCGTGGCCTTTCTTACCGGGCGCCGATACACCCTCGTGCGTGCTGTCCGCCGGACTGTCCGGCTGCCCCGGTTCGGCAACGGGATGGTCGTGTTCGTTACCGGTCATCCGTCATCCCGTACCTGCAGGACAGCCAGGAACGCTTCCTGGGGGATTTCCACGGTCCCGACCTGCTTCATGCGCTTTTTGCCTTCTTTTTGCTTTTCCAGCAGCTTGCGCTTCCTCGTGATGTCACCACCATAGCACTTGGCCGTGACATTCTTGCGCAACGCGCGGACCGTTTCGCGGGCGATGATCCGGTTGCCGACGGCCGCCTGGATAGCGACCTCGAACATCTGCCGGGGAATCAGTTCCTTGAGCTTCTGGACCAGTTCCTTGCCCCGGCGGAATGCCAGCTCACGGTGGACAATAATCGACAGCGCGTCGACCGGTTCGGTGTTGACCAGGACATCCATTTTGACCAGGTCCGCAGCCTGCGTCCCGATCGGTGCATAGTCCAGGCTTGCATAGCCACGGCTGAGACTCTTCAGCCGATCGTAGAAATCCAGGACCACCTCGGAAAACGGCAATTCATACTCCAGGGCTACGCGATCGCGACTGACGTAGGTCATGTTTTTCTGGATACCACGCTTTTCCTGGCATAGCGCAATGACACCGCCAATGAACTCGTCCGGGAAATGGATCGAGGCCCGGATATAGGGCTCGCGAATTTCATCAACCGTACCGATATCCGGCAATTCCGCTGGATTATTGACCGTGACCAGGTTTCCGTCTGTGGTCAACACATCGTAAACAACCGTCGGCGCCGTGGTAATCAGCTCGATACCGTATTCCCGTTCCAGGCGTTCCTGGATGATCTCCATGTGCAGCACACCCAGGAATCCGCAGCGAAACCCGAACCCGAGGGCCGTTGAGCTTTCCGGCTCGAACTGGAAGGCACTGTCATTCAGGTGCAATTTGTCCAGCGCGTCACGCAGGTCCTCGTAATCGTCCGTGTCCGTCGGATACATTCCCGCGAACACCATCGGCCGGGCCTCCTGGTATCCGGGGAGCAGCTGGGTCGCGCGGTTCTGGGCGTCCAGGATCGTGTCTCCCACCCGGGTGTCGGAGACCTCCTTGATCGCGGCCACGAGGTAGCCCACCTCACCCGGCCCGAGGCTTTTCTGCGGGACGCGGCCGAGTCTCAGGTACCCCACCTCTGTGACCTCGTACTCGGCGTCCACGTTGCCGAACGTGATCGTCATGCCGGGCTCTACGGTGCCATCCATGACGCGCACCGACGGCACGGCGCCCAGGTACTTGTCGTAGTACGAGTCGAAGATGAGCGCCCTCAGAGGAGCCGAGGCCGAGCCGGTCGGGGCGGGCACGCGCGCCACCACCGCCTCCAGGATCTCGCTGATGCCGATGCCTTCCTTGGCGCTGGCCAGGAGCACCGTGTCCGGATCGATCCCCAGGAGGTCCGAGACCTCGTCCCTGCGCCGTTCGGGCTCCGCTCCCGGAAGGTCGATCTTGTTGATGACCGGGATGATCTCGAGGTCGGCGTCGAGGGCCAAGAACAGATTGGACAGCGTCTGCGCCTGGATCCCCTGCGTCGCGTCAACCACGAGGATCGCGCCTTCGCACGCGGCGAGAGATCGGGAGACCTCGTACGTGAAATCCACGTGTCCCGGCGTGTCGATCAGATTGAGCTCGTACTCCTCCCCGTTCGCGGCCACGTACGACATGCGCACGGCGTGCAGCTTGATGGTGATGCCACGCTCCCGCTCGAGCTCGTTGTCGTCGAGCACCTGCTCGCGCATCTGCCGCTGGTCCAGCGTGCGCGTCCCCTCGAGGAGGCGGTCGGCCAGCGTCGACTTCCCGTGGTCGATGTGCGCCACGATGCAGAAGTTGCGGATGTGGTCGGTCTGCACGGCGCCGAGCGGAAAGGTGTAGAGGGGGACGGACGCGCCGGAACGCGCCGCGGGGTCAACTGAATCTAATGAGTCGCCGTCGGGCGGAATGCCCCGGGGGCGGCGCCGTCGCCGGACGCGCTGACCCTGACCCCGCTCCGCCGCAGCACCGCGCGGATACGCGCCTCGAGACGGTCTACGACGACCGGCTTGAGGAGGAAGTCGTCGGCACCGGCCTCGAGGAGGTCGAACTCGTCACGCGGATCGTCAGAGCTGGTGAGGACGACGACCGGCAGCGTCTGGGTGGCAAGGGATTGCCGGACGGACCGCAGGAACTCCTTCCCGTCCATCTCCGGCATGTAGAGGTCGGTGATGACCAGACTGAAGTCGTGCTCTCCGGACGTGATCAACCGCTGAGCCTCCGGACCGCCCCCGGCCTCGACGACCTCGAAGCCCATCTCGCGAAGCGCGGAGCCCACGAGAACGAGGTCCTGCTGCTCGTCGTCCACGATGAGGACCGGCCCGAGCGAGCCGGTGGTCTCGTCCCTCACCGGCATGCTGCCGAGCACGCGCTCCATCTCCTCGAAGGTGGTCTCGCCCTGGGCGATGCGGTCGAGCCCCACTTCGGAGAAGGTGCGCATGCCCTCGGAGCGAGCGACGCGCAGGAGCTCGGCGTCGTCCGGATCCGTGCCCAGCACGTTCTTGAGGGCTGGACCGACCACCAGGATCTCTGGGAGCGGGATCTGGCCAAAGTAGCCTGTGCCCGCGCACGCCTTACACCCCACCGCGATCTTGACCGGCTTGGCATCCAGCACCGAAGCCAGCTTGGCCTCTCGGGAGCGGCCGTCCTTGTTGGCGTCGA
>JBFJWU010000202.1:0-6370 GCA_041623475.1 bacterium
ACCAGTTGAACCGACGCACCTTGTACGAACAGTTGTTCGCGCAATAGCGGGTTCCGACACAGCGGTTGTAAACCATCCCGTTCAAACCTTCGACTGTATGATAGGTCGCGATGACCGGGCAGACTGGTTCGCAAGGTGCATTATTGCACTGCTGGCACATCATCGGCACAAATCGGGTATTTGGTGCGGCCTCTTCCGTCTCGTAATAGCGCTCGATGCGAATCCACGACATCTCCCGACCCTTGGCAACTTCATACTTGCCAACAACCGGAATGTTGTTCTCGCTGTAACACGATGCAACGCAGGCACCGCATCCGGTACAAGCATTGGTATCAACGACCATGCCCCATTTATACTCGGGATGTACTTGCGCCGGATAGAATGCGTTCTGGTTGGGAATTACGGTCCCGTGAAGCACTTTCTCGGGCACTGGCTTCTCGCCGGTGTCGATGGCACTGATTTCGTTGAGCGCGACGACCTGGGCAATCCCGCGGCCCAAGTCGTGCTTGGAGCCATCTGTCGTAACCAGGTTGTGATCGATATCCGTGATCAGTTCCAGTTTGGCATCAGCGATCTTGCGAATCTCGACCGCGTTTCCGGCCAGCACACCCGCGCCAGTAACGCCATCGCGCTGGTCGGCGAGCGCCACCAGTGGGTTGCCTTCGATATCGTTGCCATAACGACCGATACCGTTATCGTGCCCCTGCCCCAGCGGCGCCGCAATTGCTTCGGGCAGGACACCGGCCGTCAGGTAGGCGTAACTTTCAAACGTTCCGGCCGCCGTTTTCAAGGCAATCTTGTCACCTTGCTTGATGCCGACCTTGCGTGCCGTCGCCGGATGAATTTCAACCCAGCTGCTCCAGACCGCATTGGTCAGCGGATCGGGAATCTCCTGCAGCCAGGCGCGGTTCGAGAATCGACCATCGAACCGGTGGATATGCGGGTAGGCGACCAGTGTCAATCCGGCAGGTTTGTCAACAGTTGCTACAGATACAGGTGTCAAGTCGCCGACACTACCGGCATCCACCGGCGCCGTGTCAACCCAATGGCCGCCATTTTTCAGAACATCGGCCCAAAAGCCCTTGCCACTGCCCAGATCGGACCAGGAGACCTGCATTGCGTCAGCAAAGCTGCCGTGTTGAAGCGGTTTTCCCGCCGCAGCGGCCAGGCGAATCAACGTGTCACCGGCTCCCTGAGTGTCCCAAATCGGATTCATCGTCGGCTGCTGAACAGATGCGGCACCGGTAGTCGCCAGGTTATCGCCCCAGCTTTCCAGGGGCCCGTTATCTGGCAGGACAACATTAGCCAGGTTTGTGGTCTCGTTTGGCAATGCGTCAAGTACGATCAGGTTGTCCAGCTTCTTGAATGTGTCGGCGACATTCCATGACGCCGGCGCGGCAAATACCGGGTTAGCTCCGTAAAGGACAACCGTTTTGACCTGCCCGGAATTGATCGCAAGGAGGATTTTCTCCAGCGCCTGCGTGCCGCCCGTTGCCAACGCAGAAGAGCCTGCGCCGATCGAGACACGGCCACCAATGGCACCCAACGCCTTGTTTAGCAGCAACCCGGCGACATTCAACGCCGTCGCATTAACATCCTGGTCGGCTGCACCACCGACAGCAACAATCGGCCGCCTGGCATCAGCCAGCTCTTTGGCCAGCTTCAGCAACGTTGCCTCGGACAGGCCTGATGCGGACGCAGCCGATGCAGCATCCGTATCGGCGATCCAGGCCAGTGCGCGACGCTGCTCGTCATCAGACATCCCTTTGGCAACGCCACCTTCAATCAGGATTCGTAACAGAGCCTGGGCAACCAGAACGTTGCTCCCTGGCCGCGCGGCCAGCCACTCATCAGAGTTGGCCCCGGTCAATCCCATGCGGGCATCAATGTGAACCAGTTTCGCCTTGGTGTTCTTGCGATACCCCCGGCTTACGGACAGTCCTTTTTGACTGGCGACCGGGTTCAGCCAGGTTTCGTAGACATCCGCCCCAAGGCTGAGGATAAATTCGGCCTTTTCAAAATTAAACGCTGGCAGTACTTTGCGACCAAGGACGATTTCCGCGGCAGCTGCCAGCGGTTCGTGGCTGATCGGCGACCAGCGGGCGCGCTCTGCGCCCACGACAGCCGAGAACTCGTCAAACAGGCGGTCCAATGTACTGTCCGGCATGGCATCCGTAAGGACAGCAACGCCGCCACCACCAATGGCACCGGCAGCGGCCGCAATGGCCTGGTCCCAGTTTGCCTTTTTCCCGTCCAGGGTCGGGAACCGATACCGATCCGGATGGTAGTTGGCCTGCAGCGTGCTGTGTCCGCGGGCACACAAGCCACCTTTGGACACCGGGTGTTGCGGGTTGCCCTCGATTTTGATGGCACGTCCCTCACGGTTGCGAACCATCGTGCCGCAACCGATTGAACACTCGGTGCAAGTTGAGGAATACCAGAGCGCCTCGCCAGGGATTTGATCCTCAGGCGGTACGACATGCGGAATAATTTTTTCCTCGACTCGAGGCGTACAGGCAGCTGCCCCAGCAGCCGTTCCAACGCCGACGACTTTCAGGAAATCCCTGCGGTCCAGACCGGAACTCATCTACGTTACCCCTCGTCCTACTTGTGACAGGTCCAGCAGTCACGCAGGCGGGCTTTCGTCTGCGCGACATCCGTTTCAGTTACTTCGACAGTACCAATCAGGGACTCCCAATGGACATCCTGCTCGGCCGCCAGCTTCTTGAGTTTCATTACCTGCGCCACATCCTCGCTTTTCTGGATATGGCAGGTCAGGCACCAGCCCATGGTCAACGGCTTCTCATCGAGCTCGTTGTCCCAGGCTCGCAGTTCCGCAACACCCATCTCCTCGACCGGGCCGTGGCAATTCTGGCAGGTGAACCCTTCGCCACCAACCTTGTCCAGTTCTTTACCGATCTGGACATGGGCGCGATGGGTGTAATACACAAAGTCCTGGGAATCATGGACCTTGACCCATTCAATGGGTTCGTTGTTGTTATAGGCATCCCGGATTTTCTGCACGTCGGCTTTGCCTTCGTCGGATTTGCCTTCGACAATCTTGTGGCAGTTATAGCAAACCTGGACAGGCGGCACGCCGCTTGATTGGGATCTACGTGCGTAGATGTGGCAGTACTGGCACGGCATGTCCATCTCGCCCGCGTGCAGGCGGTGGCTGAAATTAATTGGTTGCTCGGGAGCATAATCAACTTCATAGGTTTTCGCCGCTTCGGGATCGGTCGAGAATGCGAACAGCAGTGCCGCAATGCCGACCAACCCAGCGGGTAGAAAGACTACAAGAATGCGCTTCATGGGAGAGGATTCTCCTCTGGCTCGGTGGAAACAGTTCCGGATTGTTGGTAGCTGAACAGAGTGTTGCGAAAGCTTATGCGTCTATTATACGGATGAACCCGAATTCATCAAATGCAGTCCCGGCAATTTGTAATTGTTATGACAGACGATCACAGACTGGAAGCGACGACGTCCTCGATTTGCAATTGAATCGCGTCGCCGCCGCGCCAGGTATCGGGAACAGGTCGATACGCCAACCGAATTCGACCGGGAGGCAGCGGATAAAGATGCTTCTTGCGAAATCCGATTACGGACATCTGGCGACCGCCTTTGCGAATCCGAAATTGAACGTGCTCGCCCTTGAGCAGCCGTGCGCCCTCTGGATCAATACCGTCAGACGCAAATACGGGGCGACGATTCCCTTGTCCAAACGGTGCCAACGCTGACAGATCCTGCAATAGCTGAGGCGTTACCTCGGAAACCGGCAGATGTCCGTCGAGCTGAATCACCGGGTGCCATGGGGATTCCCGACGCAGTCGGGTCAACGAATCCTCCAACGCCGAGCGAAATTTGCCCAGGTCAGCCACGGCCACTGTCATTCCAGCCGCTTCCGCATGTCCCCCCAACGACTGTGCGTATTCACGGGCGGGCACCATCGCCTCGATCAAATCGACTTCATCG
Source organism: bacterium (assembly GCA_041623475.1). GTDB lineage: Bacteria > J088 > J088 > J088 > J088 > JBFJWU01. The sequence continues at coordinate 3,973 of JBFJWU010000202.1, forward strand.
ATCGAACGGGCACTGCCCTTGGCAATGTTGTCCTGGACCTGCAGCAGGAATACCGGTCGATGGTATTTTCTCGCCAACTGGCCGGCGACGATTCCAATGATGCCGTGGGCCCAGTCGGGGTCTGACGCAAAAACCATTGGGCGATCGGCGAAGCCGACATCGCTTGCGAGCCGCTCTTCCACCTCCTGGCGGATCTTTAACTGCTGTTGCTGCCGGGCACGATTGAGTTGCTCCAGGCGAACCGCCAGGCCCGTTGCGTGATCCTGCTCATCCGTCATCAACAGGTTCAACGCCAATCCGGCATCGGCCATTCGTCCGGCAGCATTGATTCGCGGCCCCAGGCCAAACGCAATAGACTCCTCCGAAAAAGACCCACGATCCAGGCCCGACTGTTCCAGCAACGCAGATATGCCAGGATTGTCCGTTGACCGGATTCGCTCGACACCTGCCCGGACAAGCAGCCGATTGACTCCCTGCAGCGACACAACATCTGCGACCGTCCCCAGGGCGGCAAGCTGGATCGCCAATCCCAGATCGGGTTCTTCATTCCCGGCGTATCGTCCCAGGTCTCGCAACCGACGTCGGACGGCGACGACCAGCGCCAATGCGACCCCCGCCCCGCAGGCACCGTGCCAGCCATCCTGCCGCTCGGTCAGGCCCGGGTGGACCCGACTGACCGCAATGGGCAGGTTGCCCGGGTCAAAACTATGGTGATCAGTAATGATCAGGGGGATCCCCAGGCGTTCAAGCTCGCCGGCGCCGGCGTGAGCGGCGATCCCGTTGTCCACCGTGATTACCAGTTTTGCACCCGCTGCCGACAGCCGTCGTGCACCTTCCGGATTCAACCCGTAACCATCGCTGCGGTTCGGTACCATCGCGACAACATCGCCACCGGATTCCTGCACAAACCTGGCCAGCAGCGCCGTCCCGCTGATGCCATCGACGTCATAATCGCCAAAGATTCCGATCCGGTCCCCGCTTGCGATCGCATCGGCAACAGTACGAGCGGCAAGATCCATGTCGGGAATCGTATCCGGATCCGGCAGGTCAGCCAGCGACGGATTCAGCCACGCCGTCAACGCAGATTCGTCGCGGCAAAGTTCAGGAAACCGATTTTGAATGATTGCGCCAACGACGGGATGCAACCCCAATCGTTGTATTACGGGCAGTTCGGGACTATCAAGATCCAGTTGACCAACCACCCATTCGCGGCGAATCGCCGGAAGGGTGTGCAGGGTCACTTCAGTCGTTCCCAGAGCAACAGGACCGGCGACGCGACAAAGACACTGCTGTAGGTACCAACCAGGACCCCGGCCATCAATGCGAATGCAAATGAATGGATGACCGTTCCGGACTGGGTAAACAGCAACAGGCAGACAACCGTCAACAGCGTCGTGATACTGGTCAACAATGTCCGGCTCAGTGTTTCGTTGACCGACTGGTTGATGACCACTTCAAAATCGGCACGACGAGCCCGGTTTCGGTTTTCGCGGATCCGGTCAAACACAACGATCGTGTCATTCAAGCTGTAGCCGATGATCGTCAGCAACGCCGCGATGGTCGGCAGGCTGAACTCTTTGCCGGTCAAGCTGAACAGGCCGACAACCAGGACCACGTCATGAACCAGGGCGGCAATTGCACCCACGGCATAACGCAGTTCAAAACGAAATGTAACGTAAATCAGAATGCCGACAAGCGCAAAAAGGATACTCAGCAATCCCTGGGTTCGGAGCTCCTCACCGACTTTGGGACCGACGACCTCGACACGCTGGATGACAACACCCTGCTCGGCGTACTCAGATTCCAGGGAGCTCCGAATCTCCGTTGCGACCTGAACCGCATCCGTATCCGGTAGCTGGGGAACGCGAACCAGAAACTCATCGCCGGCCCGCTCGCCGAAACTCTGCACCGTCGCACGGTAGCCCAGCGCCTCCAGCGATGACCGGAGATTCGCAATATCCAGCGACTCATCGAATTGAACCTGGACCTCGACGCCACCGGAAAAGTCGATACCCAGCTTGATACCCTTGCCAGCGACCAGTCCGATCGCGCAGGTCAGCGCAACGGCGCTGACAACGAAGGCAATCTTGCGGTAGCCGAGAAAATCAATTTTCAGGTCTGGGGAAATCAGTTGCACGTTGGCTCCTAGATCGGCAATGTCTTGACGCCGCGCCGCTGCACATAGGCATCCAGGAAAACCCGGGACACCACCAGCACGCTGAACAGGGTGGTCATGATTCCGACTGTCAGGGTGACTGCAAAGCCGCGGACCGGTCCCGTGCCGAACTGGAACAGGATTACGCCGGCGATCAATGTCGTGATATTGGCATCCAGTACGGTCCAGGTCGCTTTGCTGAACCCGGAATCAACTGCGGCCCGGACACTGCGGCCCAGGCGC
>JBFJWU010000203.1:0-6336 GCA_041623475.1 bacterium
GTTTCCCGATGGGCTTCCGCATTTTCAAGAATCTCGCTGGACCGTGATCGAATCAGCTCGACTTCCGCTGCAAGCTGGATGACGGTGTCCACGCGGTCCCGGGAAACCCGAATGGCATCGGTCCCCGCCGGATGGGACGTGGTGCTGTCACCTGTATCCGGCCCCACTGCCAAACCGGCAATTGCTTCGGCAGGCCTTTCCCCGTCGGAGGCTTCCGGCGAAACGGGCTCGTTTGGACCAGGGCCGGCTTGATTCGACGTAATCTCTGCGGCCGCATCCAATAACGGGAACAGTGCGTCCTCGGTTATCGACGACTCGTCGTGAAAAACCTGCTCCAGTGTCTGGCAACCGCGACGAACCAGTTCTGAATACTGATCGAGGAGCTCGCGGTTGCTGCGAACCTCACCCAGGATTTCTTCCAGCGCGTGGGCGACATTGGTCAGCATCTGCAGGCCGACCATCTTGGAGTCCCCTTTTACAGAATGAACGACACGGAACAGTTCATCGATGTCCCATGTTTCAGGCGCGAGATCAACAAGGTCATGAACAGCTTTGACACTGTCACCCGTTGACTCGCGAAATATCGCGAGTAGCTCGGGATCCACCGGGACTAGGCCGACTTTGTCCCTGTTAATATTTGGCGCAGGTCTGACCCAACCAGTTTGATGTGATTTGCCGATTCCTCAACTACTTGTGAGGCACCAACGTGTTCGCGGGACATCTTGTCAATGTTTGCAATTGCATCTGTGATTTGTTCGATGCCTTCCATCTGCTGTGCAGCCATTAATGCAATCTGCTGGGCCGCATCCGAATTTTCCTCCAGTACAGTTACAACTTCGTTGAACTGTTTTGAAAAAGACTCAACCTGCTCATGACCTGTAGTTGACCGTTTGACGCCCTGTTCCGTTGCCATCACGACATCCGACGACGCGTTCTGAATCTCGTCGACGAGCGATGCCACTTGGTCAGATGCGGACCGGGAACGTCCCGCCAATGTGCGGATTTCTGCAGCAACAACTGCAAAACCGCGCCCGGCGTCACCAGCCTTTGCTGCCTCGATCGAAGCGTTTACCGCCAGCAGGTTCGACTGATCGGCGATATCGGATACCGTCTTGATAATGCCGCCGATCTGTGTGTTTTTTTCATTCAGGGCCAGCATCTTTGTGGCGATCTCGGCAACCTCAACTTTTGTATCCAGGATCGCGCTGGCGACCTCGCTCAAATGCGACAAGGTCTTCTCAGCCCCGGCACGCCCGGTCTCAGCCGTGTCGCGGACTGCGTTGGCTCGCTCGGCGGTCATCTGCGATGTCTTCTTGATCTCGCCTACGGTCGCGGATGTCTGGCTGATTGATGCTGCCGTATTGTTCAAAGAGGCCGATTGCTGGCTGACTGAACTGACAATCGAATTGCCGATCGCTTCGGTGCTGTGGGTCGCTTCGGTAATTCGCCCGGCGACATCCCGGACGACGCTGAACGCACAGAAGAGGATCATCAGGATAAACGCACCCGTGGTCAGGCTGAAGCGGAACAAGAATCCCGTCTGTGCCTTGCGCGAGTCAGAAATAGCATCCTGCAATTTGACACTTTGTTCCTGAATCAGCGATGCCAACAGAGATTTCGCCAGAGCAAGGTTGTCATTCATTGAATCCAGTTCGGCCAGCGGCACTTCATCCAGGTCACCGTCTATCAATGACCGGCCGATCTGGATTGCTGACGAGTAATAGGCATCGAAAGCGCTCTCGATTTCGCCCACTGTGCCTTTCAGAATCTCGCTCCTGGACCGGATATCTTCGACACCGGCGAGGAACTGTTCAGCCTGCGTCTGGGCATCCAGCAGGGCATCCTCGTCATAGGCTTCGATCGCATTGCGAACATTGACCTGGATGGTCCGAAGCAGGCCATCCAGGTCGTGGGTCCGATTGACCAAAGGCAGGAACTGATTCTCGATTTCTGCGGTCAGGCGTGCCGTTCGGTTCAGTGCCAGCTGGCTGAAGCCCCACAGGATTCCGAATCCGGCCAGGGCAAGAATCGGAATCAATAATACCTTGGAGCGCAGGCCAAGCTGCGCCATCCATCTTTGCACGATATTCATGATTACTTTCCCTTGACTTTCGTGGCCAACCCATAAAACCGGCTGGAAAACTGGACGCCCTCCCTGTCGGCTGCCGTTTCATTGAGCAGGATTTTGGGGCGCCCGCTTTCAATTAATACACCCATCGTCATGCCTGACAGGACGATTCCCTTGCGGGCTCCAATCGACATTGCGCCCGACTGTGCAGCAACCGCGGAAACGGCCCGAAAATCGGTAGTCGACAACCCCGTACAAACGTACAGGGCGAACAATCCCTGCTCGGCGACGGCACGCTCCAGTTCGGTTGCACCATCAAACGGGACCCTGGCCGCACGAATCGACGGTTTTGTGTTTCCCGCGTGGGTATTCATCGCGTTGACGATGTCGACAGAACACGCATCCGACGCGGCTTTGCCCGGCTTATAGAGAACGCCGACAATCAGATCAGATCGGCCTGCCGACAATTTGGTCTCCAACCGCAAAGCCGTCAACAGGATCTTGGCTTCAACTTCGGGGTCCAGGCTGGCCGCGTGCAATGGCGCGAATCCGGCTAACAATATTGCCAGCACCGACTGCAGCCCTAGAATACGCAGCCAATTGCCGGCAGTCGGTGGTCCCGACCGCCTGCAGCGCCATGTCTTGCCTGGGTTTTGGTTTACGTCTTGCAATTTAGAATCCTACTGCGGCCTGGATGATGAACCGGTCATCGTCGACATCTGTGCCGCCGTTTTGCGTATGGGCAAAGGATGATTTGACAATCAGGTTAACAACAGAATCCGGCAACGGATAATAGTTGATTCCAGCAGTCGCACGCCATTTGTCAGACGTTGCTGCAGCGTCCAGTTCGATCAGGTCAAATTGCAGGACGGGTTCAATCCAACTGTTGACACGGTACGCGCCCAGCACATAACCGCCGTGCTTCAACAGGTCGCCCGCGCTTGCCTGCTGGAATGCTGCGACATACTCGGTTTCCATCGTCCAGCCTTCATTTTCAAAACGAAAATCAGCGCCGACAATTGACAGGTTCTTCAGGCCGTCTTCAGTGTACTTCCCGGTATATCCAGACAGTCCAAAACCAACGTCAGCAATCTTCATTCCCAGTCGTCCACCGACGGCTTTATTGCCGTGGTTCTTGTCGCGATGGTTGTTCCGCATGCTGCGAATATCGCCGCCATCGTCAGTACCCGATGTGGCGGTGTCGTCGTCTTGTTCAAGGCCATTGACAACGTACATCGCGTAATTCAATGTCTTCTCGTCTTCCAAATCATACTTCCCACGAACCTGGGCGCCAACTTCGGCCCAGGAAACAGGAACGATATTACGCAGGGCAAATGGACGGTCCGGCAGTTTGGAAATGAATTCCGGGTACAGGAATTCGTTGAAGCTTCCGAACGGGACCAGGAATTTCCCTACCCGGAAAACCAGTTGGTCTCCCTTGGCCTTGACATCAAACTGGCCAAACCGGACTTGAATTTCATCACCGCCATGCTCGTACTCCAGCTGCACTTCCGGAATGACGATGTCAGCGATATTGGCACCGACAAAGACGTTGAAATAATGCAGGTCAAATGTATACGGTTTTTTCTGCTCGTAAATCGAATCGACAACTGCGTACCCGTGCACGTAGGGTTGCACATTGTATTTCTGTAAACGGTAACCGAAGGATCCGGTCTCGCCGGATGCAACTTTTGAATCCAATAGGCCCGCCAGGTCGTCCAATAGGTCATCCGCAGTATCAGTGTCGGCATCGGAATCGGGGTTCGCCGTCGATGTCATTTCAGAAGCCGATGTGGCGGCCGTTCCGTCAGCGGACATCTCGTGTCCGTCGGCCGAAACCGGACGGGGCCCTGCGACGGCGAACATCAGCACAATCGCGATCATCACGCTGTGCTGAAAGTAAATTAACTTGTCATTGACCATTAGTTAGCCTCCTTTGGCTATCTTTGCTTTGTATATGAATGGTTTAGTAATAATTCCAGCGTTGCAGCCAGGTCGATGACCGCAAATCTGCGATCGCGGTCCACCAGCGGTGTTGCGATGTCGCCGACAAACTGTTCTGACGATTCATCCAGGTCAGCTGCGGACAGGATTAGTTCTTCACCCAGGCCATCGATCGCAAATCCCATCGAGCCAGCACTCGTTTTTGCGACCAGGATGCAGCATTCCTCGCCGGTGTTTGAATTGCCGGTGGCGGATATTGCGCACGAAACAGCGATCACCTGGCCACGATAGTTCGCGACGTACATGCCCCGCTGACACCCCGGCGGCAGCGATTGCAGTTTGGCCTTGACGACTTCAATAATCTCATCCGACCGGATGACAAACGATTGGTCGCCAAATAGTACAGATTGATACAGTTCGCCTGACTGGGATTCAAGTTCTGTGACAAACGACTGGCCAGCAAGAATCCTTGCCCTGTCCTGAAGCACTTGCTCATCGGTGTCGCTGGTAACACTCATTGTAGTTTCGGCCACCGGCAGTTACGTGCTTTCATTTATTTTGTTGACCAGGTCGATCCAGCGAACGTTGTCCGGGTCGTTCGGCGCCAGATACTGCGCGACTCTCAAAGACTCACGGGCCTGGTCGAAATTACCGATATTGATTTCGACAATGCCCTTTAACCTCGCCAGGCTCGGATCCGACTGCCAGTTTTCCAGACAGATTTTCTGGAACGCCTGGTCATATTGCCCGGAATCGGCCAACGCCCGAATCTCTGCCAATGCGTTCACGCCTGTCCGCATACCGCGCGAATTTGTATTGATCGCCCCCGGACCAGTCGAATCGGCACCAATCCCGGCCGGCCCGTCGTCTTCCGATCCTGCTCGAGATGCCATCGCAACGGCGCTTGCCATTGCGGGCTTCGAGGCGGCTGGCCTCGTCAACTCTGGCCCGGTACCAGGCAGCCCCTTGCGATACACTAGCCCATCCGACAGGTACGACATCTCGAATCGTCCGGTTTGCAGGTGCTGTGCCTCTCCCGGACCCAGCATGATGTGTCCACCATCGACCAGATGATCGTCCAGGAGTTGAAAAACGGTCCTGCAAACTTCCGGTTGCCAGTACATTCCGACGTTGCGAAAAAAGATCACATCGAAAGGACCCTCTGCGCGTAAATCGGCGATGTTGGCGACCTCAAAACGTGTCACATTCCGCAGTTCATCGACAGGCGACAAAGTCGAATCCTCGCCGACGAACCATTTGCTGTATCCCATCAATCCCCCTCTCAGGGACCACCGGGAATACTGGGCACGAACCGCCGCGTCGATTCGCTCTGGTTCCAGGTCGACCCCCAAAACCTCGATCATGGACTGTACCTTGATGACCGATAACAGGACGGCGCTGATCGACCACGCTTCCTCACCAGTCGAACATCCAGCGGACAATACACGAAATGGCTGGCTTCGGAACGTCCACTCAGACGCAATTGATTCCAGTAACTTGAAATGGGACGGGTGTCTGAATAGATACGTCTCACAGGGGATCGGCGCCATTTCCCGCGTACGGTCATTTGCTGCGAGATTACTCACGGGGCTGGGTATCCCTGCCGCCAGGCTCTTCAGGTTCCGAATTCAACACAGATTGAGCGGCGAGTACGTCTGGCGCCAACAGGTACACCGGATGGCCACTGCTGTCTGATACAGTCGATACCGGCATGATCTCCGGGCAGTCCGGATGTCCGGACTCAAATTTTTGGTTTTGAGTGAACACTACAATCTCACCGAAACTATCAACCAGTACACCTGTTCGGGGCGCCGAATCCAACAACACGTATGAATGGCTGGTAGTGATTCTGGTCTGGCCTGCACCACACCACTGGGCAATGTCTATGATCGGGACGTGCCCGTCAGCCATCTGGATAGCACCGAGAATCCCTGTCCCGACGCCAGTGCTCTGCACTAATGAGCAGGCGGGAACGACCCTGGCTATGACTGTGACGTCAATAGCGAAAGCAAGCGAGCCAGAACGGAAGACCTGGAACGTTCCTGCTCCGATTTCGCCAGAGTTGCTGGTCAATGTCGCCCGCAACCTGGCCGCGTCGGCTTCCAGTTGCCTCAGCGTCTGGCGAATTACGACTGCAGAATCACGGTTGTCGCTGATGGTTGTATTCAAGTATATGCCCTGTGCGCACTGCCGAAATAATTGTTCTGGCGACTGTTAAAAGTTCATCCGACAATTACTGAGCAATTGTCGTGCCACTTTCTCCCTAAGCAATTAGCCATTCGCCAACAGGCTTGTTGCAAAAACGCAACGGCACTGTTGCAACA
>JBFJWU010000204.1:0-6312 GCA_041623475.1 bacterium
GTCCTGAATGCCAATTACATTCGCGCGTCACTGCAGGACCACTATGACCTGCCATTTGCTGACGCCAGCCTGCACGAGGTCGTTTTTTCCGACAAGCTGCAGAAAGCCCATGGGGTGACGGCACTTGATGTCGCCAAGGGCCTGATTGACCGTGGATTCCATCCGCCGACCATCTATTTCCCGCTGGTCGTTGCCGGCGCGCTGATGATTGAACCGACCGAATCCGAGGACCGGGAAACCCTGGATCAGTTTATTTATGCAATGATCCAGATCGCCGAACTGGCCGCCAACGGTGGCGCCGAGGCGCTGCACGCGGCGCCGCTGGTGCTGATCCGGCGGCGCCTGGACGAAGCCGCTGCGGCTCGCAGCCCGGTACTGCGCTGGCAACAGGATGGTGGCACACCGGATGAGTGATGTCCGGGTTTGCCTGTCCACGATCGACAACCGTGAAAACGCTGAAAAGCTGGCCAACCAGCTGGTCAGTCGGCAACTGGCCGCCTGCGTTAACATCGTCCCCGGGGCCACCAGCGTTTACCGCTGGCAGGACGCCGTCCACCAGGAACAGGAATGCGTCCTGATCATCAAAACCACGGCCCAGGCGTTGCCCTGGCTCAAGGACGCCCTGTCCGACCTGCACCCCTATGATGTGCCCGAATTTGTCGTCCTTGATGTCAGTGACGGGGCGATGACGTACCTCGACTGGGTCAAGCTGCAGGTCCAGCCGGGGGCCGAATGATCGGCCTGTTACAGCGATCCTGCCTGTCGGTCCTGGTGCTGGCGCTGGTTACCGGCTGCGGCAATGTCGTCGAATCCGTCGAAATCACGCCCGGCGGCTTCCAGACCAATTCCGCTGCGGCGACGCGGAACGAATGCACCAGTCGCGGCATCGACCCGGCCGAACTGGAAAAATATGCCTATGATTTCAGCGTCGCACCGGTTTTTTCGGTGCCCGGTACGGATCGCTGGAAATTTTCGGATCCCGGTGCGCACCCGGCATTTGAAATTCGCGGGGCGACGACACCGACGGATTATCAACTGCTGGTCCCGACCGCCCAGGGCATCGTCGACAACGCCGGGCCGACGTTTTCCGCAACCAACGAGCAGAAGCACCTGCGCTGGCGCAGTGAATACAGTGGCCAGTCCGAAGCTGACGATGGCAGCATCTGTACGCTCAGCTTTGCCCAGGAACTGCGGGTCTGGCAACTGTCCGAAACGGACCTGTCAGGCGAGTATTCCTATTCGGTCGACCGCTGCGACACGACCTGCATCTATTCCCAGTTTATTACGGCTGTTAAAGAGCCCTGATCAGGCGTTCAGGCTGGCCCTGGCGCGCCGGGTTCCGAACGCGAACAACCAGTGCAGCAGGCCGGGGACGAATCGTTTCAGGCCGACCAGCAGCTTGCCGTCCGGCCCGACAATCACCTGCCGTTTTCCCGCCAGCATCGCATTGACGATGATTCGTGCCGCTTTTTCCGGCGGCATCCCGAACCGTGCCATCAGGCCCTGGACCATGTCTTTTTCCCGGGCATCCGTAAACTCGGCGGCGGCAATGATATTGGTCCGGATCGTCCCCGGATAAACCCCGGTTACCGACAACCCGGTCCCGTTGTATTCGCCCCACAGGGCCTCGGTAAAGCCGCGTACGCCCGCTTTCGCGGTGCTGTATGCTGCCTGGTTGGGCACGCCGAAATGGCCCAGCATGCTCGACATATTGACCACATAGGACCGGTCGGCCTGCTCCAGCTTTGGCAGGAACGCCCGGCATCCATGAATGACGGCGTGCAGGTCGATATCAATCACCCGGTCAAACGATGCCCGCTCCTGGTCCGTGAATTTGCCGGCCCAGGTAATCCCGGCATTGTTGAACAGCGCGTCGACGCGGCCCAGGTCACCGTTGATTGCGGTGGCCAGCTCGTAAATCCGGTCCGGTTGCGACACATCACAGTTGTAAACGCTGCAGCGCACGCCCAGCGCCTGGACCTGCTGCGCGGTCTCGGCCAGGGCGTCGTCGTTGATATCAACCGCAGCGATATCGGCACCCCGCCCGGCCAGTTCGACACACAGCGCCCGGCCAATGCCACCACCGGCACCGGTCACCACGGCGACGCGATTTTTCAGGATCGTCATGGCCTTTAATTTAGCGATTTGGCACATTTCGCGCCGGTTGCGGGATGATGTCCGGATGTTCCCGTTATCGACACTACACCCGGACCGTCCATGACCCCGGCAGCCCCGCTGGATCTTCGCCGTCTGTCCGTGGCTACGCTGAACCGGCTGCTGGGCGATATGAATACAGGCGTCCAGGCCGACGGCTACAGGATCCTGGCGCAGGCGGACTGCGGTGACGGGATCGCATCCACTGCGGATCGACTTGACCTGGAGATCTCATACAAACAAAACGATCCAGGACTGCCCGAGCGGGTGATCCTCAAAACCCTGTTGCTCCATCCGCTGCTGCGCCTGGGCATGCCGGCGATCCTGTCGCTGTCGGCTGCCGTCCGCATGTTCGAACGCCTTCCGGTTGTCGGCGCCTGGGCGCGGCAACTGCTGTTCATCCTGGTCGGTATTTTCCAGAAATACTGTCCCCAGGCCCCGGATGCGATGTACCAGGTCGAGTCGCGGTTTTACCACGACATTCGCCGCCAGGTCGATTTCGAAGCACCGGCGGTCTACGGTGCCGAATACGATTCGCACAGCCGCCAGTTCGCGGTATTAATGGAAGACCTGACACTGCGCGGTGCCCGTTTCCCGACGGCACTGGAATCCCAATCGCTGGATACGGTGCGCCACACACTGGACCAGATGGCAACCCTGCACGCCCGCTACTGGAACCACCCGGACCTGGAAGGTGCCCTGGGATGGATCCCAACCCGCCTGTCCGGGGGCATGGAGCCGGTCTTTAACGGGATCGGTTTTGATCTGGTCCGCTACCAGGTCGAGCAATACTCATTCAAGGAATCCCTGATCGCACCAATTGGCAGGTCAGTAGCGGACCTGTGGCAAGCCAACTGGACAGCGCAGGCGCGGCTGTTAAACGGGCCCCAGACGCTGCTGCATGGTGACACCCACGTTGGCAATACCTATGTCCTGCCCGATGGCCGGTCGGGACTGCTGGATTTCCAGTTGCTGGTCCGTGGCCACTGGTGCATTGACGTCACCTATTACCTGGTAACCGCGCTGTCAACCCCGGAACGGCAGGCGCATGAACGGGACTTGCTGGCGGGATACCTGCAGGCCCTTGGCGACCGCGGTGTCGTCGATGTGCCGACGATGGACCAGGCGTGGGCCGCACACCGAGTGGCGACGATCTGGGGACTGGTAATCGGCTGGCTGATTACGCCGCCTGTAAACTACGGCCAGGATGTCACCGCAGCCAACATCCAGCGAACCGCCCAGGCCATAATGGACCTTGACCCTTTTCCGTTACTGGAGGCCCAATGACCGCCGAACTGACTACATCCATCCCGTTGCCGGTTAGCGCAGCCGATGCCTGGACGGTCCTGGGCGACCTGCCCGACTGGTCCAACTGGTCCCGGCGCGTTGGGTTCGACCGCCCGGCGGTGCCTGGCCAGACCCAGCCCATGCGGGTCCGGGCGGTGGGCGTCTGGCTGACGGTCCCGGTCCGGATTAACCATTGCGACCTGGACAAGGGCCTGTCCTGGACCGGCGGTCCCGACGGGCTGTTCGCCGGCACCCACTATTTCCGGCTGGAACCCGCTACTGGCGGCACCTGCACGCTGGTCCAGGGTGAATTGTTTGCGGGCCATCTGGTACCGGTCATGCTGCCGTTGCTGCGGCGGATCCTGTTGGCCCTGTACGGCGAGATCAACAACGACCTGGCCCGGCATCTGGGCGGCTGACGCCCTGGTTAAACCGTTCTTGGCAGGTCCGCCCCGTCGCCGGCGGCCAGCCGTTCGGCCGTGTGGCGCTGGCCCAGCGCGATCAACTCATCGATGGCATCAAACTGCAGCATTCCGTACGGATCCACGGGGATTTCCAGCAGCAGGTCGACCTGCTGGCGAATCGTATCCAGTCGCTGCGCGCTGGACAGGACCATCGTCCGGATCAGGATGTCGGCCAGGCCGGGGATGTCCTGTTTTTCGCGACCCGGCAGCCACCGGTCCAAAAACAGGTCCCAGTTGGTCGGCAGTTCGTCGCGATCGACTTCCAGTTCTGTTTCCGGGCTGACATTTACGGCAACGACATAGCCAACACCGGAATCCCGCATCAGGTCGCCCGGCAGGTTATTGAATACCCCGCCATCGACCAGCAGGTGACCCTGTTCCAGCACCGGCATCGCCACCACCGGCAACGAGCCGCTGGCCCGGGATGCTTTCCACAATGGCCCCTGGCGGTGAACGACCGGCTGCGCTGCCGTCAGGTCCGCAGACACACAGAAATAGGGGATCCACAGGTCTTCGATCTGGACATCGGCAAATGCCAGTTTCGCGATTTCATCAATGGCCGACCCCTTGACGATACTCATCATTGGTGTCGTGTATTTCTTAAACGGTTTCAGGGCAATCGCCTGGCGCTGGCTGTCAATCACCTGCTGGACATCCCGTCCCATCGCAATATTGCCGCTGATCACACTGCCGATGCTGGTACCGCCAATCGCATCGACGGGGATCCCGGCATCCATCAGCGCCTGCCAGGCACCGATATGGGCCATCCCCCGGGCACCGCCGCCACCCAGCACCAGACCGACGCTTTGCCCTGCCAGTCGCCGGGCGACGCGATCGACCTGTGCAGACGATCCGTCGCGCAGGTGCAGATGCCAGTCCGGGCCAAACCGGTCCAGCCACGCCAGCGTACCGCTGGGCATGCTGGTGCCTGGCGGCTGCTGCAGCACCAGCGTCCGTTTCCGGCCATCCCGGTCCAGGCCGCGACCTGGCACCGGATCAACGGTTGCCACCAGGTCGACAAACTCATCGGCCCGTCCATCACAGAAATCCCGCCAGACCGGCTGGTCGGCACCGCATTCCAGGACCAGGAAGCGGTTCGTGTCCCCCAGTCCGTCGGCGATCAGCTTGACCCGGTGCCAGGCCGGATGCCCGGCATCGGCAAACGCCGCCGCCGGGATGTCCATCGCGGATTCCAGGATCTCCGGTGACAGATGCGCGGCACCGCCCCACGTCGACAATGACGCCGCCAGTTGCCCGCAGAACGCGCTCAGCGGCGCCGATCCGGTACCTGGCTGGACCAGCAATACCTTCAGCGGATCGACCACAGCCGGACGGTCGCGCCGTGTCAGGTGCGCGACCAGCGTACTGCTGACCGCCAGCAGGAAATCGGGATGCGCCAGCCGCAACCGGTCAAACGCGTCCTGGTCGATTTCAACCAGTTCGCAGTCCCGTGCCGCCGCAATCGTCGCCGTCCGGATGTTGCCACCAAACAACGCGGCCTCGCCAAAGCTGGTCCCGCGTTCGATCTGGTTGACCGTCACCTGTTGTCCGTCGGGTTTGCCGACGCGTACATCCAGCCGTCCGTCCAGCAGGATATACCAGGATGTCCCCGGATCGCCCTCGTTAAACAGCACCCTGCCCCGTGGCAGGTGGATCCAGCGGGCACTGTGGGACACCTCGGCCAGCACGGTGGCATCCAGGTCCGGCAGCAGTTTGCGCATCGCGGCGGCCAGCTGGTTCTGGTGTTGCCGGTCCCGGATAATATCCAGCAACGTCCGATACAGGACGTCATTGCTGGCTTCCAGCGCCCGCAGTGCGTCAACGCCCAGCCGCAGCAGCACAGCGGGTCCTTTGGCAACAACAGTCGCTGTACGGATCCCGCCGGTCAGTAACTGCGTCTCGCCGACCGGCGCACCGGGATCAATCGTGGCCACTGATGTGTCGTTGCCACTGATATCAACACGCACGTCCAACTGGCCGCTGGCCAGGTAGAACATGGCATCCCCGTGGTCACCCTGGCGGATCAGGACGTCGCCATCGGCCAGTTCAATGACCTCCAACAGCCCGATCAGCCGTTGTAACGTGTCACCATCCATTCCGGCCAACGCCGGTATTGCGGTCAATAACGCCTGGATATCGTGATCAGCCATTGGATTTCCCCGTCCGCAAAAAGACCCGGATGATTATACCGACAACTTGAATCCCGCATTATGCCCGGCTACGATACTGACATGGCCCAACCGGCGCGACAATCCCGCCCCCGAAAACTGCTGGACCAGGTCCGTGACCGGATCCGCGCCCGCCATTACAGCCTGAGCACCGAACGCGCATATGTGGACTGGATCAAACGCTATATCCATTTTCACAAGCTGCAGCATCCATCCGATCTGGATGCCGGCCACGTTAA
>JBFJWU010000205.1:0-6302 GCA_041623475.1 bacterium
ACGCCTTCGACAATGTCGTCAATGTAGGTGAAATCCCGTTGCATCCTGCCGTGATTAAAAATCGGGATTGGCTCTCCCGCCAGGATCGCACGGGTAAAGATAAACAACGCCATGTCGGGTCGTCCCCAGGGGCCATAGACCGTAAAAAACCTCAGCCCGGTCGTCGGCAACCGATACAGGTGGCTGTACGTATGGGCCATCAGTTCGTTCGCTTTTTTGCTGGCGGCGTACAAACTGAGCGGGTGATCGACGTTCTGATGTACAGAAAAGGGCATCGACGTATTCGCACCATAGACGGAACTGGATGATGCAAATACCAGATGTCCTGTCTCGAAATTCCGGCACGATTCGAGCAAATTTGCAAACCCGACCAGGTTGCTTTGAACATATACGCCCGGATTCTTGATCGAGTAACGTACTCCCGCCTGGGCTGCCATGTTGCAAACGACATCGGGCTTCACGTCCGCAAAAATACGATCAAGCGACTCGCCGTCTGCAAGGTCGACCTGTTCAAAGCGAAAATGGTCGGTCGAATCCAGTTGACCAAGGCGGTCTTTTTTCAAATTGACATCGTAATAGTCATTGAGGTTGTCAATACCAACCACTTCAAGACCCATGTCACATAGCCGGGCCGCCAGGTGATACCCGATAAACCCTGCTGCACCTGTAACCAGAATTCGTTTCACTAACTCACTCCGCTGGTATCCGGTCGGAATCGACCGCAGCCGCCATAATCCAACGTCCGTCTGGAATGACCGAACTGGCTCCCGCAGGAATCATTAAAACATCTGCGACAACATCTGATTCCAATCGACAAGCGACCACGGGCGAATCAAGAGGGGCACTGGCAGGCTGTCCAGAGTGGATCGTCTGGAACCAGACCTCATATTCACCGGTTTGAACGATGAGATCCCCATCCCCACCCTGACCGCGAATCGGAACTCGAGGCGCGCCGGACCCCAGTTCAGCGACATTCAGGGCGTCATCCAGGTGCAGATCCCGATCACGGTCGAAGTCGTAAATCCGATACGTAATGTCCGAACGAGTCTGGACTTCATACAACAGGCACCCTGGCCCGATGGAATGCACCGTCCCTGGTGTCACCGTTAAAGTGTCTCCCTTGCGCACCGCAATCTTCTGCACCAGGTCCATGATTGAACCGTCGGCCGCCGCCAGTTTGAACTGCTCTGCAGACAGTGGCTGGACGAATCCATAGGCGACCTGGGCATCGGGATGCGTCGCCAGCAGATGCCACGTCTCAAGCTTTCCCCGGTAGCCACTGTCCGCCGCGACCTGAGCCGCGTAGTCGTCATCCGGATGTACCTGCAGCGACAACCACTCACCAGCGTCGATGATCTTGATGATCAGCGGAAACAGGCCATTCACAGACCGCATTCCAATCGAACCAAGGAGCTCTTGTCCATATTCTGCGCACAGATCGTCCAGTGTCCGTCCTGCCAGGGGACCATCGGAAACAACGGTTCGGCCGCTTGCCAGCCACAGCTCGCCAATCGGCTCATCAGCGCCGCACCAGTCCCGCAATGTCGACCCCGCCCAGATTTTCGGAATCGGTTCAGGAACCAGCGGAATCTGATCCGGCAGGGACACGGGCCTAATTTATCTGGCCGTCCGCGAGCGCGTCCAGATACCAGCGATATGTCGATTCGATCCCGCGCCGCAGCTCAATTGACGCACTGAAACCCAAATCGTGCAGTCGTGACACGTCCAGACGCTTCTCCGGAGTCCCGTCCGGCTTGGTGGTATCGTAGACCAGTTCGCCATCAAATCCGACAATTTCCGCAATCAGTGCTGCCAATTCGCCGATTTCGATATCCTTGCCTGTTCCGATGTTGACGATCCCGTCGCCATCGTACGTGTCCATCAAATGCACGCACGCGGCCGCAACGTCATCAACGTGCATGAACTCGCGGCGGGGCTTGCCAGACCCCCAGACCACCACGTGGTCATCGTCATTCATTTTTGCTTCATGGAACTTCCGCAGCAGGGCAGGCAGGACATGGGACGTTTCAAGGTCAAAATTGTCATTTGGACCATACAAGTTTGTCGGCATCACGCTGATCCCGTTGAAACCGTGCTGGCGGCGGTAGGCTTGGATCATTTTGATACCGGCGATCTTTGCGACCGCATACCACTCGTTTGTCGGCTCCAGCGGCGCGGTTAACAATGCGTCCTCGTGGATCGGTATCGGTGCGTGCTTGGGATAGATACACGACGAACCAAGAAAAAGCAGCTTGCGGGTCCCGTGTCGCAATGCCGCGTCAATAATGTTGGTCTGGATCAGTAAGTTGTCACGTATGAAATCCGCCGGGTACGTATCATTGGCCAAGATTCCGCCAACCCGCGCTGCCGCCAGGTAGACCGTGCCCGGTTTATTGGCAGCAAAATATGCATCGACTGCAGCCTGGTCTGTCAGGTCCAATTCCTGCCGCGTGGCCAGCAACAGCGGCCCCGTCCCGCTCTGTTCCAGCAGTCGGACGATCGCCGAACCGACCATCCCGCGATGACCGGCGACGTACACCGGCTCGGTGTTATTCATTCGAATGGGTTACCTGATGGCCGGCGTCGACCAGCGTCCGTTCCTGGCGAGCGGCCTCCAGATCGTGTTCAACCATCATTTCGACCAGGCCCTTAAAGCTGACTCGCGGCTCCCATCCCAGATCCTTCTTGACCTTGGACGGGTCACCTTCCAGATGGTCGACTTCGGCAGGACGGAAATATCGCTCGTCAATTTCGACTACAGCCTGCCAGTCCAGATCCAGCACGGCCGCGGACGCTTCCAGAAAGTCCCTGACCGAGTAAGATTCCCCGGTTGCAACAACGAAATCGTCCGGTCGGTCGTGCTGCAACATCATCCACATCGCCTCGACGTAGTCGCCCGCATAGCCCCAGTCCCGGCGAGCATCCAGATTGCCCAGATACAACTTGTCCTGGAGCCCAAGTTTGATCCGGGACAACGCGCGTGTAATTTTTCGAGTTACAAACGTTTCACCGCGACGTGGCGATTCGTGGTTAAAGAGGATGCCATTGCTGGCGAACATTCCGTACGACTCGCGATAGTTGATCGTGTACCAGTGGGCAGCAACTTTACTGACGGCATACGGGCTACGTGGATAAAACGGTGTCGATTCGGACTGGGGTGGCGCTGCGGCACCAAACATCTCCGACGAACCAGCCTGGTAATAGCGAATCTCGCGCTTGTGATACGTCATATGGTCCCGCACGACATCCAGCAGGCGCAATGCTCCCAGGGCGACCACGTCAGCAGTATGTTCTGGTTCCTGGAACGACACCTTTACATGTGACTGGGCCGCAAGGTTGTAGACTTCGTCCGGCTGCGACTCTTCCATGATGCGCCGCAGGACTGTCCCATCAGTCAGGTCCCCGTAGTGGAGGAACAAACGCACCTTGTCTTCGTGAGGGTCACGATACAAATGATCCAGGCGGTCCGTATTAAAAGTACTGGCTCGCCGAATGATGCCGTGGACCTCGTATCCCTTACTCAACAGCAACTCGGCCAGGTACGATCCATCCTGACCCGTAATTCCAGTTATCAGCGCTTTCTTGGTCAACGCCTCGTCCTTTCCCGGTGCAAAATGCCTGTTTTTGATCCTGCCAACCATCTTGCCACAAGCTTCCGACGGTTACCCGGAATCGCCTGGCTCGTCTCTCCGACAGGAATTGATATCATTCGACCGAGTGGTTGTGGATTTTGGATGCGAAATCCAGTTAAAATAGTCAACTTGTCCGATTAGAACACTTTCCGAGGATATTTTGATTATGCTCAGCCAATTGCGACGCCACTCTGGCTCGTGGATTGTAAAGACGATTCTGTTCCTTCTGGCCCTCAGTTTCGTCATCGGGTTCGGGATTCTTACCGGCGGCGGTGGCGGCGTCCAGTCCGGGGCGATCGTTGCATTTGTCAACGGAGAACCGATTACCAATCGCGATCTGGAAACAACGTACCAGCGACTGTACTCCAACTACCGGGAACAGCTGGGCGACCAGTTGAACGAGGATCTGTTGAAACAGCTCAATCTGCGGTTCCAGGCACTCAACATCCTGATCAATCGACGGGTCATGCTGGATGAAGCCCGGCGACTGGGGTTTGATATCGGCGACGCTGAGCTAGCCCAAAGCATCGCCCAGGTGCCAGCGTTCCTGAACGAGAATGGCCAGTTTGACCCGGAGCGTTACAAGGCGGTCCTCCAGCAACAGCGGCCGGCGATGTCGCCAGGCAAGTTTGAGGCTCAGCAGCGTGAGCAACTGTTGATTAACAAACTGGAAGATTTTGTCAAAAGCACCGTCCACGTCACCGAAGAAGAAGTACTGCGTGAGTTTTTCCTGGATTCCCAGGAAATCAACCTGGAGTTGATTAAGTTTGACCCATCAGAGCTGTCGTCCAGGGTCCGGCTGTCGGACAGCCAGTTGCAGGAATACTATGACAATAACCACGACGAGTTTCTGGCCGGGGAACAAGTCGACGCGCGTGTGGTCCGATTTCCGACATTTCGTTGGGCCGAGTCGATTGAAATCCCCGAAACCAGCATCCGCGAAGCCTATGACAAAGACCCACAGGCATTTGCCCAGGAGGAGCGTGTCAAGGCACGACACATTCTCGTTAAGGTCCCGCGGAATGGACTTCCGTACCAGATACAAGAGGCGGAAAAACGCGTCAACGGCCTGATCGAAAAGCTGAACGCCGGCGAAGATTTTGCAACAATCGCGATCGCCGCCAGTGACGATCCGGGATCGGCCGCCAAAGGCGGCGACCTTGGCTGGTTCCCTCGCGGGCAAATGGTCGCCCCGTTCGAAGAGGCGGCATTTGCCGCTGAGACGGGCGTTATCGTCGGGCCGGTCCGTTCCGAGTTCGGCTTTCATATCATCAAGGTCGAAGACCGGTCTGAACCGGGCGTACAGCCATTTGAAACGGTTCGCCAGGACATCAAAACGTCCTTGCAACAAGCCCAGGCCGAACAACTGGCGGCAAAACGTGCCGACGAGATCGAAGCCGAATTGATGGCGGGCCGGTCGTTGGGAGAAATCGTTGCCGACCTCGACTTTGAGATCGCCGAACGAACCGGCTGGATTTCCCGCGATGACAAACAGGTCCAATTGGCCTACCCGGAACCATTCCTTGACCTGATGTTTGGTCCGGATTCGCCGGAGCTGCGTCAAGGTCAGCGGGTCGAGTTTGAAGGGCGACCCCATTTCATCCAGGTCATGGATCGAAAATCGTCCGAGCCCCGGCCGTTTGCAGAAGTCAAGGACCAGATTCACAACAAACTGGTTCGCGACCGCAGCGTTACGATTGCCGCTGAGCAAGCAGCCCTGGCGCTGGATCGACTGCGGGATGGGCAGTCTGTCGGTACGGTCGCCCGCAGGGTAGGCCTGGTTGCTGAACAAACCGGACCATTTACTGCACGGTCAGAAGAAATCCCCCTGGTCGGGAAAGACCGCAGCCTGCTGGCGGTGGCGTTTTCACTGACCAACGAGAACCCCCTGCCAAAATCAGCGCTGAAAGTCGGCGACTCTTACTTCGTGATCAAGCTGAAGGACCGCAAGGATCCAACGCCCGAGGACTACCAGAACGAGCGGGAAGTCCGAATGCTGGAAACACTCCAGTCCAAGCGGGACGAGGTCTGGAAGCAGTGGCTGACCTCGGTAAAACGCGAAGCCCAGATCGACCTGGAAAACCCGCCGGCGGACCTGTTCCCGGGTCAATCCTGATCCGGTGACACGTGTAATCGTACTGGTTGACCATGGGAGTCGCAGAGACGAAGCAAATCAGTCAATAAAGCGTTTAGGGCAGAGGCTAGCGACAGCACTTGGAGCGAATGTCCGTGTTTGTCACATGGAACTTGCAGAGCCAAGTTTTGAGGCAACGTTGTCCGAGATTGCATCTTCGAATGAATTTGACGAATTGTGCGTATTGCCCCTTTTTTTTTCCGCGGGTAGACATTATTGTGAAGATATCGAGCAACCAATTCGCGAACTGGCACGCACCATTCCAACGCTGAAGGTTTGGCTTGGTGCACCGTTAAGCGAAGAACCACTTTTTGTAGACTTATTAGCAAGAAGAATTGATGACATACAATTGTGAATTGACGACCACAGGCATTCGTGACTTGGAGAGGCGATCTGCGAATTCCAGTTCCTTTGGAATGAACCAAGCTCAGCCTGAAGCCCCGTGAAACCTGAATTAAACCCGAATGCAGACCTTATACCGACTTTCCGTGCTCGCGCTGGTCGTCTATGGTGAAGCCCCGGGCATTCACCATAGA
>JBFJWU010000206.1:0-6292 GCA_041623475.1 bacterium
CGTCCGGCTCCTGCCAGCCCCGTTCAGTAAATTTCGCGATGCCTTCGTGCAGCCAAAGGGGCAGTCGGTTGCGAGTCTTGCGGGACAGCAGAAAGTGGGCCAGTTCGTGGCTGAGGGTGTCCCGCCAACGGTATCCCAGTGCCATCCGCCGCGGGCTGACAATCATCAACCGGTTGAACTTGCACAGGGCGACCGTATGTGACGTTTCGACCTCTTTTTCGGTCAGGGTACTGACCGCGACGAAATCCCGTACCGCCGGGTAGATCTCGACCCGGATTGGATAGACATTGTCAGGCGGAGCCAGGTCAAGGAACTTGTCGTAAAAATCCAGGGATGCTTCCAGTGTTTCCAGCGCAAACGTCGCCAGCAGCTGATCCGGACCGGGCTTTACCCAGACTTCGAATCGCTCCGAACGCTGGCCAACCATGCCCGATGTCCGTTCCGCAGTCGCGGATGCGAGTTCTACAAAATCAGCATAGGCCGAAAGGTTGCCTGTAATGCCGCGCATGGTCTCCAGATGCGCAATCGCCTGGTCATACAGACCCAGGTTAAACGCGACTCGCGCCTCGGCCAGGTAACGCAGCGGATCCTGTTCCGCAGAATCACGCAGGTCTTCCAGGATCGACAGCGCTTCCTCTGGATGCCACTGGTTGATCAGCGACTCGACCTGACGATACAGGTCATACGGCTTCTGGGCACCAAAGACCGGGCTGACAAATGTAACGGCGGTCGCAACCACCACGGCAGCGGTCAAAGAACGTATCAATTGGACAGTCATATCAGAGGATAAGAAACAGTTCAGAAACCGTCGCGGATTCGCCAACCCACGTCCTCTGTGTAGACCCACTGCTGTTCGACGCGAAATTTCTCTTCGACGTACTTTGGAATGATGAACCCTTTGCGCTCGATCTCGACAACCGCAGTTACCGGTGACTCAAAACGCACCTCGCGTACGTGCCAGCTTTGGAATTCGTACTTCTCGGTGGCCTCCTCTGACCAGTCGCGGAACAACTTGGCTTCGTCCTTGACCACTAACGGAGCCGCCAGGTCCCCCCGTTTCCAACGCACCATGTCGTTGTACTGGTTTACAGTCGGCATCAGGCTTTGCTCGCGGCTGGGCGTCGATGCACAGGCAACAAGTCCCAGAATCAATGCAGCGACGGCAGTTCGGGTGATGTACGTAATGGATTTCATTGACTGGTAGTTTATCAGGCAGCGACCTGAATCTGCGTCCCGACCGACGCAGGAATGTCAGCGCAAAGTCGCACCGTACCCGCTGGTTACTGCGGCAATGACATCCTGCAACGACTGGTCCAGGTCGGCCTGGGACAGCGTTCCGGTTGGCGAACGAAACCGCATTCGGACAGCGACGCTTCGCTTGCCATTCTCGATACCGGTCCCACTGTAGACATCAAAAACATGTGCGTCCTCCAGATTGGGGCCGGCCGCCTCGCCAACCGCCGCCAGGATCTCGGCGGCTGTGACCGTTGCATCCAGGACAAATGCGGCATCCCGTTCAGCCGCTGGATGGCTGGGGACAGTCTGCCAGACGGGAACCGTCAGCCGTTGGCATTCGTCGAAGACCACGTCCAGTCGGCATTCGCCCACAACTGTACTGGCTTTGACGTCCATGCCATCCGCAGCCGCCGGCTCCAGTTCGCCCACCCAACCGGCTTCGCGATCGTTCACATAGAAAACCCCGAACCGCACCGGGTGCCACGGTTCACTGCCTTCCTGTGGCTGCCAACGAACATCAGCAATCCCCAGTCGTCTGAGAAGGTTCTCCAGATCGCCCTTGATGTCGTAGAAATCAACATCCCGGCGTTCCTGCCAGGCAACTGGATTGGCAGCACCCGAACAAAGCATTCCCAGACGCCAGTGTTCTTCCGAACGTGTCCCCGCGGCACGGAACACACGACCGACTTCTGCCAGTCGCAGGTCAACCTGCTGGTGCCGATGATTTCGTGCGGCTGCCGCTATCAGTCCTGCTGACAGTTCGCGCCGCAGATAGCGTGTCTGTTCGCCCATTGGGTTTGCAATTTCCAGCGAACGTTCGTCACCATCGGCTGTAAATGAGTAGTGAATCACCTGTGTGTAGCCGAGGTCGACCAGGACATCCAGGACGCGGTCACGAAAATGCTGGCCGGCACCCCGCGGCACCACGGCCATCTGCACCGTTGGTAATTGTGGCGCAAACCGGTCGTAGCCCCACAGTCGGGCAACCTCTTCCGCCAGGTCAACAACTTCACGCATATCAAACCGCCACGGCGGAACCGTATAGGCTCCATTCCCGGATTCGACAAATCCCAGGGCATCAAACCACGCCTGGATCTCTGTATCCGGCGGCAGGGCACCCAATAGCCTGGCAGCCCGATCCTGGTCCCATTGCACGGTCTGCCGGGTCGGCAATTCCCCTGCACGATGGACACCCGTAACGCGGAAATCCGCCATTTGCCCCAGTATTTCGAGGATCCTGGACGCTGCGCGCTCGGCGCCATGGACATCGACGCCGCGTTCGAACCGCATACTTGCTTCGGTCGACAAACCGTGTGGACGACGCCCCCTGGCAACACGCGCCGGATCAAAAAATGCGGATTCCAGCAGGACCCGCCGAGTCGAATGATCGACTTCGGTACGGGCGCCACCCATCACACCTGCCAACGCAATTGGTCCGTCGTCATCGGCAATAATCAATTCGCCGCCAACCATTTTTCGCTGCTCGCCGTCAAGCGTTGCCAGGATTTCGTCAGGATCTGCCCTGCGGACGACCACCGTGCCTTTGATTTTGTCAGCATCAAAAGCATGGGTAGGCTGCCCCAGTTCGAGCATCACGTAATTGGACAAATCAACCAGTGGATGGATACAGCGCATTCCACAACGACCGACCAATTGCTCGACATGGGCGGGGACCCCTTGCGGCGCGTCGCCAAGTTCCAGTTCGATCGCCAGGTAGAATGGGCAATCCGGATCCTGCAGGTCGACGCACACGTTCCCATCGTCTTCGGGAACCGGGGCCAGTTCGGGGATCGCAGGCTGCGCGCCGACGAGAATTCCAACTTCGCGCGCCACGCCCAGATGGCTGAACAGGTCGCCGCGATTGGGCGTGATGCCAAAGTCAAGCAGTGCGTCGTCGTCTTCCAATTCGCTGACCTCAGCCCCGGGAGCCAGATCAACCCGCCAGGCACACGAATAGTCACCGCCAATCCCAGCCTCGCCCCGACTGACGACCATTCCGTGGCTTTCCTGGCCAGCCATCGTCCGCACGCCAACTTCCAGGTCGCCGACAATCGTTCCCGGTGCGGCAAATGCAACAACATCGCCGTTGTCGACGGTCGGTTCGGCGGACAAGACCTGGATCATCTCGGCCCCGGCATCAACGATCAGCTTTTTGAGACTGGTTCCCTCGATCGGAACCGCTGACTCGATTCGAGCGGCAACGATACCCTCCAGCATTTCGCCAACATAATCGATGGCTTCGCCTTCCAGTCCCATTGCCGTAAGCTGCTCAAACAGTTCCTGCGGAGCAGGAAGGGAGATCCCCGGAAAGAAGCGCTTCAGGGCAGTGTAGCTGATAATCATCGCGACACGGTCCGGTCGTTCAATCCAGCCAGGAAACGGCTGTCGGACTCGTACAGCAGACGGATATCCTGAATCCCATAGCGCAGCATGGCAAACCGTTCAATTCCCAGGCCAAATGCGAAACCCTGCCATTGCTCGGGATCAATACCGACGGATCGCAGCACATTGGGGTGGATCATTCCCGCACCCAGAACTTCCATCCAACCGTCCTGCCAGCCCATGTCCACTTCAGTACTTGGTTCTGTGAACGGGAAAAAACTGGGCCGGAACCGGACGGGGATCTCCTGTCCGAACACGCGCTGGATCAGTTCCGTCAGGACACCTTTCAGATGTCGAAAATTAATATGTCGATCGACCCAGAACCCTTCGATCTGGTGGAACATCGGCGAATGGGTCACATCGGCATCGACACGATAGACCTTGCCGTACGCGGCGATCCTCAGCGGCGGGCTGTAGGATTCCATTGCGCGGATCTGGACGGGGCTGGTATGGGTCCGCAGCAACAGTGGCGCGCCCTGGTCATCAACAAATGGATCGGCAAGAAAGAACGTGTCCTGCATTTCCTTGGCCGGATGGTCCGGCGGGAAATTCAGCGAGTCAAAATTGTGACGCGCGTCCTCGACCTCGGGACCTTCTTCGACCGTGAACCCAAGATCACGAAGCGTTTGCAAAACCACCCTCGCCGTCGATTCAAGTGGATGCAACCCGCCGGTCGTCCGCAGCCGACCCGGCAAGGTGACGTCAATGCGTTCGGCTTCCAGGCGCGTCCTGCGTGCCTGGTCTTCCAGAAATTGCCGGCGTTGGTCAAAAATTGCGTCGATGTCCGACTTCAGGGCGTGGATTTCCTGCCCGCGGAGCTTGCGCTCCTCGGGGTCCATAGCACCCAGTTGTTTCAACAGGGCTGTGACATCGCCTTTCTTTCCGGTAAAGCGGGCACGCGCCTGGCGCAGTTCATCAAGCGAATCAACCGCCACGGCTGCCGCACTGGCCCGGTCGCGCAGGTCGTCACCGGGATCTGTCATGTCAGGGAAACCTGTTTAGGAGGCAGTCGAGTTTAAGCCTGCTTCGCGACATCCACAAGCTGCGCAAACCCGGTCGGGTCGCTGACAGCAAGTTCCGCCAGCATCTTGCGATTGACTTCGACGCCAGCCTTACCCAGTCCGTGGATAAAGGCCGAATAGGTCATACCGTGTTGCCGGACACCGGCATTGATACGAGCAATCCAGAGTTTGCGGAACTCGCGCTTCCTGACCTTGCGGTCACGATAGGCAAAGACGCCAGCTCGTTCGACGGTTTCCTTGGCTGAGCGGAATCGCCGACTACGGGAATATTTGTATCCCTTGGCAGCCTTCAGGACTTTTTTGTGGCGCTTGCGGGTTACGGGACTGTTTTTAGCTCGCATGATCGAATACTCTTTGCTTTGCTTGGATTACAAAAAAACGTGGTTGCAGGCTTGACCTGCAATAAAACTACAGATACGGAACCAGTTTTTGAACCTGTTTGGCCTGTCCGCCAATGATCAGCGCCGGTTTGCGTAATCGGCGCATCCGTTTGGGGTTCTTCTTGGTCAGGATGTGGCGACGACCGGTCTGGTTACGTTTGTACTTGCCGCTACCGGTTTTGCTGAACCGTTTTGCGGCACCTCTATTTGTTTTCATTTTTGGCATAACTGTCTAGTTCCGTCCCGTTAAGTTTGTTTTGCGGCGCCCGCGGGGCTGCCCGTGTCCGGTGCCAGCACCATAATCATTCGCCGGTTCTCCATCTGCGGCTGCGACTCGATCCGAGCCACGTCGCCGACCTCATCTACTACCCTGCGCAGGATCTCCTCGCCGAGCTCGGGGTGGGCGATTTCGCGACCTCGAAAAAAAACGTTCAGCTTGACCTTGTCACCTTCGCCAATAAACCGGCGAATGTGTCGTATCTTGGTCGCCAGGTCGTGGTCATCTGTCTGCGGCCGCAGTTTGACTTCCTTGACCGTGATCGTCTGTTGTTTCTTTTTTGCCTCCTGGGATTTCTTTTTCTGCATGTACTTGAACTTGCCGAAATCCATCAGGCGACAAACCGGTGGCGTCGCATTGGGCGCGACCTCTACCAGGTCCAGGCCGCGCTCACGGGCTTCTTCCAGTGCTTTGTCAAGGTCCAGGATGCCCAACTGGCCACCCTCTTCGTCAACTACGCGAATGCTGCGTGCACGTATCTGCCCGTTTACCCGAAACTGCTCTGCGATTATGTCCTCCTGTTCCCGTTATCCGAAACTGGTTGTTTGTTGTACAAACCGGTGCGATTCAAACACCTGCAATCCGTGCCGGCTATCCGAACCTCACTGGTTTTTCGCCCTGAGTACCGTTCCTGGCCCGACGGGCGAAAAAAAGTCCGCCTGCGAATGAACGCGGGCGAACCCGATTATTATGACAATGAAATGAGATTTTCGCTAGTCGGGGACGACGTTGCGGGATGAGATGTCCTGATCGGCCAGCAACTTGCCCAGTCCATCCAGGTCCATCGGATCCAACGTGGTACCGTCTCGCAACCGCGGTGCCACGGTCGACCCGGTGACCTCTTCGTCGCCGACCACCAGCATGACCGGTGTTTTCTGCTTCTGGGCTTCGCGAATCTTTTTGCTCAAAGTTTCATTGCGACCGTCGGCGTGCGCCCGGTACCCCATCGCCTGTACCTGCCGGGCCACCTGCCCTGCATACTCGGCGTGCTTTTC
>JBFJWU010000207.1:0-6275 GCA_041623475.1 bacterium
ACCTGGACCTGCTGTCTGACCCTTCAACATTGGTCAACATTCTCTGCGACGCCCCTTTGGTTGCCAGCCCCGGACGTAAACTGCAGTACCACTCAATAACCGGCGGCTTTATCCTGGGGGAGATCGTCAAGCGCGTCACCGGCAAGGATATCCGTGCTTACCTGCAAAAGAATTTTGCCCGTCCGTTGGGGCTGGACCAGTTTGACTTTGGCGTTCCCGACAAATTGGTCAACGATGTCGCTCCAAATGTCACAACGGGAATGAAACTGATCAAGCCTGTCTATAACGCATTCCAGCGCGCGTTCGGTGTCGACTTTTACAGTGCCATCGAAATGTCGAATGACCCCAGGTTCTTAACGGCAATCGTCCCGTCGGCCAACATCGTCACTACCGCCGACCAGGCCTGCCGCTTCTTCCAGATGTTACTGGATAACGGCCAGGCCAATGGCAAGCAAATCTGTGATCCCCGGACAATCTGGCACGCCACACATGAACAATCCTATGGCGAGGTCGACAGCGTTATCCTTTTCCCGTTCCGCTACAGTATGGGATTCATGCTCGGAAGTCGTCGTGCCAACCCTTATGGCCCGCGTACCGAAAATGCGTTTGGGCACCTGGGCTTCACCAATGTTGTCGCGTGGGCCGATCCCGACCGCGACATTTCCTGTTGCATCATGACCCCCGGTAAGCCTGTTATGGACCTTCCGGTCCTCCACTGGCTGAACATCATGCGAACCATTGCCAAACGCTGTCGCTAGACTTGCACGAACGTCGGCGCTGGCAGTTACCCTGCTGTGCCTGCAAACGACAAGCACCAGGGCTGCCGACCAGCCCGTATTTGTCTGGCGCGCAAGCAATGCTGGCGAAACCGTCTGGCTTGCCGGATCAATTCACCTGGGCAAAGCGGATTTCTATCCGTTGCCGGAAGCGTTTGACCGGGGATTCCAACTGGCAGAGCATCTGGCCGTAGAGGTCCGTCCGGACGGCAATGGCAAGGCAACCGCCACACGACTTCTTGCGGAAAAATCGGCATTGGATCCTCGGACACCGCTGCCCGATATCCTCCCACCGGATGTCTTCGGCGCGCTCCAGCAATGGATGGCCGCCCGGAATGTTCCAGCGATCGCATTTGCTGACAAGGAACCCTGGTTCATCTCGATGTCAATATCCTTAATGGATTGGCAGTCCCGTGGGTACAGTCCTCAATGGGGTGTTGAACGACACTTCCTGTCAAGGGCAGATGCCCGCGGAATGACGGTACATGAACTAGAGACGATTGATTTCCAGTATTCAATCTTTGACGACATGCCGATATCCGAACAGGCACTACTGCTCGAGCAATCGTTATCTGACAGTTCGGAAATCGACGAGATCACGACACAAATGATCAACGCCTGGAAATCCGGAAACGGCACGTTGATTGCCGAAATTTCGACAAAGCCGATCGCCGACCGACCGGGACTTGCGCCATTGCTGGACAGGCTGCTGACGCAACGAAATCGCTCACTGGCAACCAGTGCCCAACAACTTGCGGCGCAGCTCGATGGCTCGATCTTTGTCCTCGTTGGTGCGGCGCACCTGCCCGGAACCGACGGCATGGTCGAACTGTTTCGCCAGGACGGTTGGACGGTTCAACAACTAGGCGGCGCCGCAGAATCGAATCAGTAGATCCGGGTCGCGATCACCACATACTCTTGATCTGGTCTGCCACATCAATCGACTTCTGTGACACGTCGTCCGAACTGCCGAGATCGGAGCCTGGCGGCCAGGCAAGCTTTTCCATCGTTTCCAGGACACGGTCGGTCAGGAAACGCGACCTCGCTCCATAAACGTGTCGATCCCCACGACGGGGCTGCTGTGGAACGTAGTATTTCAATGGCGCGATCAGCTTCAGGTCATAGCGGGCCCGAGTCAGTGCAACGTATAACAATCGTCGCTCTTCTTCCAGCTGATCGGGGTCACCTGTAGAGAACTCCGAGGGAAACGTTCCGTCTGACACGTGCATCACGTAGACCCTGTCCCATTCCTGTCCCTTTGCAGAGTGCACAGTGCTCAGGATCACGTAGTCCTCGTCCAGGATCGCATCGCCAGACTCGTCGCCAGTTGCCGCCGGAGGATCAAGGGCCAGTTCGGACAGAAATGGCTCACGGCCGGGATATTGTGATGCAATCTG
The DNA here is from genome assembly GCA_041623475.1 of bacterium. Lineage (GTDB taxonomy): Bacteria > J088 > J088 > J088 > J088 > JBFJWU01. Next base: position 2,174 of record JBFJWU010000207.1, read on the forward strand.
TTCCAACTGGTCCAGGTCACCGACCCTCGCGTCGACCGAGCGATATAAACGATCCATCTGCGGCTCATACCATTGCCGCGCAAGGCGAACCTGCTCTGGCAGATCCATTCGATTGGCAGACAGTTGCCCGACCATGTCCACGAACGTTGTCCAGCCGGTGCGTGCATCTGCGGGAACCTGAACGTCCGCCAGGCCGTTCCACTGGTACGCAGCACCTGCGATTGCATCCAAAGCGGATTGTGCGCGTGCAGGTCCAATTCCCGGCATCAATTGCAATGCCCGAAATCCGGCAACGCTGTTGCGCGGGTTGTCGACCCACCGCAGAACAGCGAGCAGGTCCTTGACGTGGGCTGCCTCCAGGAACTTCAAGCCACCGTACTTTACATACGGGATATCCCGGCGAATCAATTCCAGCTCCAGTCGATCACTGTGGTGCGCAGTTCGAAACAGTACAGCCTGTTCCCGCAGCGGTGTACCGTCCTCGCGGGCATCGAGTATCTGGTCGGCAATAAACCGTGTCTCAGCCTCCTCATCTGCCACAGTGACAAACTTTGGACGTCGTGACGACGGCCTGTCAGATGACAGTGCTTTCTGATATCCAACCGTGCTGTCCGCGATCAGTGCATTGGCGGTATCCAGGATCGGCTGGTCGGAGCGGTAGTTTGTTTCCAGTTTGACAATATGCGCGGGCGGCTCGAACAATTCGGGAAATTTGAGGATGTTGTCAACTGTTGCTGCCCGAAACGAGTAGATCGACTGCGCATCATCACCGACAACCGTGAGGCCCTGGCCATCCGGCCGCAAGGATCGCAGGATATCTGCCTGGAGGATATTTGTATCCTGGTATTCATCCACAAGTATATGATCAAACCGACGGCTTACATCGGCTGCCAATTCCTGGTCCTGCATCAGGTGATACCAGTAAAGTAGCAGGTCATCGTAATCGAGCGCCCGGTCCCGCTGCTTCAATGACACGAACTCCCGAAACAGACTGCGTAACTCATCGGACCATTCGCGGCACCACGAATAGTATTTGTCCAGGATCGACTCCAACGGCGCCCTGGTATTAACTGTCCGCGAGTAAATCGCCAGGCACGTATCCTTGCGGGGAAAACGCTTCTTCTGTTCGTGCAGCCCCAGTTTGTGACGGGCCACATCCAGCAGGTCTGCCGCATCGCCCCGATCAAGAATTGAAAAGTTTTCATCAAGGCCGATATTGGCGTGATAGCGCCGCAGGATTCGGTTCCCGATACTGTGAAACGTCCCCGACCAATCGATCCTCACAGAGCCTCGCCGCCGATCACCGGGCCCGCTTCCCTGCATGGCCCGGCGTACGATGCGTTCCACACGACTGCGCATTTCTACCGAAGCCCGTCGAGAGAACGTCAACAGCAGGATTCTCTCTGGATCCACACCATTCAGCAGCAGGTGGGCAACTCGATGGGCTAACGTATTGGTTTTGCCAGTCCCGGCCCCGGCAATAATCAGCAGCGGGTGCGCCTCCCAACCGTGTTCGGTCGGCTCACCCCAGGTTGCCGCTTCTCTTTGGCGATCATTCAAGCCGACCAGATAGTCGTCGTTCAAATTACTCACGGACAGCTGTCATTCGCTGCGCCGGGAGTCCCGAAATCCCCTGCCCCGTATGTGCTTGCCGGAGTATCACACCAATTGGCCAGGTTGTCATTGTCGGACTCTGTTGCCGCAGTTGGATCGAGGGAAAACGACTTCCCGTCCGTGGTCGCCCCATACGTAACCTGGTCAAACACAGTTCCCCCCCATCCCAGGTACAAAGTTTCGCCACCATTGGACAGTGAAATGCTTCCGTAATCCATGACGATGTCGGTAACGCCACCGTTTGCGGCGGACTCGCCTCGACGCGCCAGGACCGCATACGTCCCTGCCTCTGCCGCAACACACTCATTTGACTCCAGTTCCTCCAGCGAGGCGAAATTGTCACCGAAATGGAGGCCGTTCAAATCTACATTCGCCTTGACCAGGATCTCGACCCATTCACCATCCGGCTCTCCGGTAACCGCGGGGTTGGCCATGATCTCGTTGATCACGACCGATCCAGACACCGGCGCAACCGCATTGCGGGCAACATTTCCTTCTGAGCATTGGCCGCAGGTGAAATTGGCTGCACCTGGCGTCCCGAAGTCTCCATCACCGAATGTCACGATTGACGGGCACCAGTTGCCCGGAACATCATTAGCCACCGCAGACATTACGTCAGCCGACAGGTTCAGCGCAGCGCCGGCCGGCGCCGTAGTCCACGTCACCTGGTCGATGGCTTCGCCCGCCGCCAACAGTGTCAGGGTCGACCCGCCGTTTACCAGTCCGACCTGGTCATATACGGCCCGAACAGCCGGCAGGCCACCGTTCTGCCCCGTAACCGCCGAGCGCGCCAACAAGGCCAACTCCCCTGCTGCCACCGGCAGACACTGGTCGTTAGTGATCGTCCACGTTACGCCAGCACCGGATTCCAACCGGATGTTATTTAGGTCGACATTTGTTGTCGCACTGACTTCAATCCATTCGCCAAGACTGTCCGCGGCCGAAACCGGATCGGCCATGATCTCGGTAACGAACAACTGCCCGGCCAACGGAACTGCAATTGGGCGTGTCGACCCGGCCGAATAGCAGTAGCCAGGGTGCAGACCGCCGGCTCCCGGACCATTGCAGTCTGAATTGACCACGCCGGGCGTTCCCAGGTCACCGTCCCCGTACGCTGACGTACCGGCACACCAGTTTCCGGCAGTATCGTTCTCGGTCACGGACTCACGGTCCGGGTCCAATGCGATTGAAACGCCGGAATCGGAGCCGGCCCAGGATACACGGTCCAGAACCAGGCCATCTACACCAATGAACAATTCGCCCGTACCGTTCAACAGGCCGAACAGAAACTCGGCATCGACATTCGAAATCCCGCCATTTTCAGTGGCGCGATCGTCGCGGACAAATACGATTCGGTCGCCATCCTCGAAACGCAGGCACGTGTCGGCCTGGACGGTTTGCCGAACCGTCGTGTCAACGGTTCCCAACTCCAGTCCGTTGATATCGACGCTGGCCTTGACGGCAACCTCAAACCATTCCCCACTGGAATCATTGACTGCATCCGGATCTGGCATCACCTCGGCGATTACCAGGTCTCCCGGGGCCGGGGCCACGACCTCTCGCGCGGCACCATCGTCCAGGCAGTAACCTGCCTCCAGGGTCTCCGGGCACGCCGGATTGTCAGTGGCCGGCGTACCGTAATCTCCAGCTCCATAAGGGTTGACTGCCGGACACCAATTGGCCAGCAAGTCATTGTCATTGCCGTCATAGCTGTCCGAATCCAGGCTGACAGCGATCCCGGGTGATGGATTGACATATACGGCACGGTCCACGGTTTCATTGTTAGCCAGCAGATCCAGGGTCCCGCCGCTGTTCGTCAGCCCGAACTCGAACAGAAAGTCCGGTTCCGGAAGCCCCCCGTTGGCAACCGGATCATCATTTCGCGCCAGCAGGATATGGTCGCCAGGCGTCACCGTCAGACAGGTATCCGAGGCGAACGCCAGCGCCTCTTCTTCACCGCGGCGCGACAACGTCAGGCCATTCAAGTCAACTGTTTTACGGACAGAGATCTCTATCCACTCACCATCATCGTCCGGAACGGCCGCCGGATCAGCCATGATCTCGGTGACAACCAGGTCGCCTGCGGCCGCATGCACAACCGCACGGGTGACGCCATCAGCCGCCACGCACCACTGGCCATCGGCCGTGTTGTCACCGCAGACGCGATTGCCGTCCCCCGGCGTCGCCAGTGCAGCGTCCTGCTCAGGCGCTGCACACCATAACCCGGGATCATCATTTGCGATTGCGTCCGGATACCGGGAACCGGAAAATTGCAACGAGCGGCCCTCCGGGACAATTCCGTATGTCACTCGATCGATGACCGTATCCCCACAGCGAAGCTCGACAAATCCATCCTGGTTGCGCAGGACAGAGGTCGGTCGATCGATAACGATTGCATCGCTGACGGCTGTAAACGCCCCGAAGCCAACAACACGGTAGGCCTCGGCCGCAATTGAAAATCCGGGCACCATCGCGCCCCCTGGATCAG
>JBFJWU010000208.1:0-6256 GCA_041623475.1 bacterium
CCTGGAAGCGGCCGATGCGGCTGCTGTGGCACGGTTCTGTGAATCAACTGGGGATATTTAATGGTTCCGTACCTGCCATTTGAGCGGACCTGGGCCGAAGCGATTCTGGTGGCGACGGTCCCGGCTGGCGAACGACACCCGGGACTGGGGGCAGTTTCGCTGGATCGTTTCTGGGATGTTTTTGGTCAAAGTGCGCCGTTTTTGATGAAAATCGGTTTTCGCGTCGCGATCTGGTTTGTCGCCCTGCAGCCGATCTGGTCACTGTCCGGTTGGCGAACGTTTGCCGGCAGCAGCCCGGAGGACCGCCAGCAGTCCCTGCAGGCCCTGAACAGCAGTCATCGCGCGATGACCGAGCAATTGCTGTCATTGATCAAGTTAATGGCGTGCTTCGCCTATTTCGAGGATGCCGCTATCCAGGACCGATTTCGCTCGGCAGGCCGCAAATGAATCGAATTGACGGGCGCAATATCAGTGCGCCGCTGGATCTGGAAACAGATGTCGTCATCGTTGGCAGTGGTCCGGCCGGGGCTGCGGTTGCCCAAGTCGTTGCCGGATCCGGTGCCAGGGTTGTTGTTGTTGAGGAGGGACACTGGGTACAGCCGGATGAGTTCCCGGTCGATGCCCTCAGTTCGTTTGCCCGCCATTATCGCGATATGGGAACAACGGTGATGCACGGTCCGGCGATGGTTCCGTACATCCAGGGCCGGGCTGTAGGCGGATCTTCAGTTATCAATGGCGCCATCTGCTGGAAGTTGCCGCAGGATGTCTACGCCGGCTGGATTCAGAACGACCCGGGAATAGAGGCGAACCTGGCCTGGGCGGATGTCTCCGCTGCGGTTGACCAGGTCGAGACGGACTTGAATGTCCAGCCGACCGCACCGGCAATTGCCGGTGCCAAGAATACCTTGCTGGGCAAAGGGGCTGAGGCGCTCGGACTGGAACACCGGCCGATTCGGCGCAATGTCCGTGGCTGCAAAGGATTGGGTCGCTGCCTGCAGGGCTGCCCCGACGGCAACAAGTTGTCGATGGACAGGTCCTTCCTGGTTGAATCCGAGCGGCACGGGGCCATCGTGGCCAGCGGGGTTCGGGTACTGCGGGTCATCCGGCGGCGGGGAAAAGCGGTTGGCGTCATCGGGCGTTCAGAGTCAGGTCATCGTGTCAGGGTAACGGCGGGCCGGGCGGTCGTCCTGGCCGCCAGCGCCATCCAGACACCTGCATTGCTGAGGCGCAGTGGCATACGGCATGGCCCCGTTGGGGACTACCTGCAATGTCATCCCGGCGTCGCGGTGTCAGGCGAATTTGAGGAATCGGTCCGCATGTGGGAAGGCGCAACCCAGGGACACGAGGTGATCGGACTTCGCAGCGAGGGGCTGAAGTTCGAAGCACTCGGTTTCGGGATCGGTCTTTTGGCCGGCCGGTTGCCTGGTGTTGGAACAGACCTGGCACGGGCGATGGATCGAATCGATCACTATGCCAACTGGGGTGCCGCCGTCAGGGCGACCGGGCAGGGGCGGGTTCGTCCATTCGGGTCCGGTGTCGTTGTACGGTGGGCTCCGACCCAACGTGATGTCCAACTGTTCAGGCGGGGACTGGTTGTGCTTGGCCGGATGATGTTCGCTGCCGGGGCGCGCTCAATCACCCTCGACGCGGCGGGATGGTCGCAGCCGATTTCAGACCCACGCAAGTTGGACCAATTTGAAACCGAGGGACCGTTGCGCGCCTCAGCCTATACACCTGCGGCAACGCACCTGTTTGGCACCTGTCGTATGGGTTCGGATCCGCGTTCCAGCGTCGTGCGGCCGGATTTCCGGCACCACAGGGTGGATCGCCTTTATGTCGCGGATTCCAGCGTTTTTCCGACGAATACCGGTGTAAATCCGCAGATAGCTATCAGTGCACTGGCCACGCTTTGTGGCCGAAATATTGTGGCGTAAGCCCGCAAGGAGTTGACGATGAACCCGAAAATCTATTCACGTGATGACCTGCTGGCAATGTCGCAGGCTGAACTGTGGGACGTGATGTGCCGCGCATACGCCGTTGATCCCGGTGGCGTCGCCGGGCACAAGTACATTGGTATTGACCTGAGCCTGCCGGCGTTCGTAAACAAGATCCTCTGGAAAACATTTCGGAAGACGTTTTACAAGGATCCGGAAACCGGGGTCGTCCGCGGCTGGAATGTTCGCATGCAGCAGACAGGATGGGATGCACCGCAGGAACCCATGCTGGACCGTAGTGGGCAGCAAAAATCATTCGGCCATTACCATCTGAGTGACGCGACCGGAATTAAGTTTCCACGGGGGTGGACCGGACCGTCGTTCCTGGATTACGGTGCTGGCCAGAATAAATGGTGGGACCTCGCCCGGTTTGGGTATACGCCGCTCGTTGCCGTCAACGATGGCGACATGTCATTGCTGTTGGGGTGGGAAGTCATGAAGGTCGGCCCTGTCTGGCTGCCCATGTCCGACTACTGGCTTCTGGTCGAGGACGGACCGCTGGATAGGGTGGTCCCGCCGCCCGCTGTCGCGCGCCGGGGTCGGTAAAAGTATCTTTCGTAGTAGTGCCTTACGCGTAACTTTACCAAATGGTAAAATTTTTGCTACAATAGTCTCTGTCGTAACAAACGTTTTCAAACAGGGGTGGAAACGATGTCCGAGGCTGCAGAGAAAATTCCAGTAGACGTATCGTCACAGCCGGAACCTAAACCGTTCGAAGAAATTCCCGGACATCCGGGCTGGCCCGTGATTGGCAACACAATTCCGATGTTGACCAAGCCCGTTGAGTTCTGTAACAAGTGGTACGAAAAATACGGACCGGTGTCGCGCACCAAACTGGTCAACCATGACCTGGTCTTTCTGTTGGGGCCGGAAATGAACCGATTTGCCCTGCTGGACCAGGAAGGTGTCATTTCCAGCAAAGAGGGCATGTCGTACTTTATGGAACCGTTCTTCAAAGAAGGACTGGTCCTGAAAGACGGAGAAGAACACCAGCTGCACCGCGGCATCATGCAGGGTGCGTTCCGCAAGGACAAACTGCGGGACTATGTCGACATCATGAACCCGATCATCGAACAGAACATGCAGACCTGGCTGGCCGATGGTGTTGACTCGGCCGAAGTCAAGTTTTTTGATGTCTTCAAGCAGAATGCGTTGGACATTGCCTGCGCCGTTTTTATGGGCACCGAGGTCGATGGCAAGGAAGGCAAGAAACTGATCCAGGCGTTCCAGGACACGGTTGCCGCCAGTGTTGCAATCATCCGGGCACCGATCCCCGGCACGATCTACAACCGGGGCATCAAGGCCCGCAAGTTGCTGGAAGATTACTTTTACGCCCATATCGAGGAAAAACGCAAGAACCCGGGCAAGGACCTGTTCAGCGAATTGTGCATCAGCGAATCAGACGAGGGCGACGTTTTTACCGACGACGATGTCGTCAACCATATGATCTTTTTGATGATGGCGGCCCACGACACGACGACCTTCACCACGACCCGCATGGTTTATCACATGGCCAAGCACCCGGAATGGCAGGACAAGGTTCGCGAAGAATCCCGAGCGATCGGCAAGAAATTCTCGGCGTTTGATGACCACCCTCAACAGCCGTTGGTGGAACTGATCATGAAGGAAGCGCTGCGGATGATGGCACCGGTGCCGGGGCTGCCCCGCAAGGTGATCAAGGACTGTGTGATTGGCGGCTATCGCGTACCAGCTGGCACCCAGGTGCAGGTGGATATGCGGCACACCCACTACATGGAAGATTACTGGGACGAGCCGATGAAATTCGATCCAATGCGTTACGCCGATGGCGGTCACGAAAACAAAAATCATCGTTATGCCTGGCTGCCCTTTGGCGGCGGCGTCCACAAGTGCATCGGCCGCCACTTTGGCCTGCACCAGATCAAGGCGGCGCTGCACCAGCTGGTGTTGAATTATGAATGGTCCGTGCTGGACGACTACGAAATGCCGGTCAGTTTCCCCGGCCTGCCGGTACCCAAGGACCACTTTCCGATGACGCTGACGCGTTTGTCGTAACGCACATTACATTCGAGAACAACGGGAAAGGGCGTGGCGCTTCGGTGCTGCGCCTTTTTCTTAGCCCTGGGCGTTCGATGGCGGTGGTGGTTGCAGAACGGACTGACAGGTTTTGGAATTTGACAATTCAGCGTCTCAACACCACGACGCCTGGTTCAGGTTGTGGTCATCCAGCAATTCGCGGATGTTGGCTTCGATGATTTTGTAGCCGACGTTGCCGTACAGTTTCTGGCGACCGTGGTTCAGGACAAATGTGGGGCTGCCCTGAATCAGCTGGTCGTTCTTCATCTGGGCATCGTGCAATAGTGCGGCATAAGCGGCGCCGCTGTTCAGGTGCTCGCGAATCTCGTCACAAGGCAGGGCCAGTTCGGCGGCGATCTCGCCCTGGACTTCGCGCCGGGCGATGTTCAGGCCCTGCTCAAAGAATGCCTTGCGAAATGCGGTGATGGCTTCCTCAAAACGGCTGGGCCCGTCGGCGGGTTCGTCAAGGTCCAGCAGGCGGATGGCTGACAAGTACGTGTGGGTGGATGCCGATGTGGACGGTGGGTCGATTCGCCAGACGTTTGGATGGATTTCAACATGGTCAAAATCGTGGTTCAGTTTCTGGACGTGGTCCGCGTAACCGTCTATCCCGCCCCGGTCCTTCCAGCCCTCGACAAATTTGTCGTGGGTATTGCCGAACAGGGTCATGAATCGGTGTTCGAATTCGCACTGGTCGCCAAACTGGCGGCGGACTTCTTCCAGCTTGCGTTCGGCGATGTATGCCCAGACGCAGAGGATGTCGGAATAATAGGTGATATGGACCACGGGTTGCCTCCATATTGAAGCGTCTTGATTCAGGAAAACAGGAAACCAGATGTCTCGACAATGAGCACGGTCAAGTTTGAACGCAGCTGAGTCTGAATTGCGCCGGTCCAGGACTGAATCACGCTGCACTTGCCGACGTGACCGCCAGCGCCGCATTCAGTAACTTAAAAGACCTGAACTCAAGGAGTCCATTGTGAGCAAAGAAAAGTCATTTACGCCGACCCGCGCGATCGTGGTGGCGGATGTGCCCGGGTGGGATATCGAAACAGATGTGGCCATCGTCGGGTTTGGTGGGGCAGGGGCGTGCGCGGCGATCGAGGCCGCTGATGCCGGGGCCAGCGTCGCCCTGTTCGAGCTGACCAGCGCCAGCGGCGGGTCGACGGCGCTGTCCAGTGCCGAGATCTATATGGGTGGCAATGGCGGGACACCGATTCAGCAGGCCTGCGGATTTTCGGATACGACCGAGGACATGATCAATTACCTGCTGGCCTCGATCGGGCCGCTGGCGGACGAGGAAAAGGTGCGGGCGTACTGCGAGGGCAGTACCGAACACTATGACTGGCTGGTGGGGCAGGGGGCCCGCTACAAGGAATCCTTTCATGAGCCACGGGCCGTCATGGCGCTGACCGATGACTGCCTGTTGTATACCGGCAGTGAAAAAGCCTGGCCGTTTGTCGATGTCGCCAAACCGTGCCCTCGTGGGCACAACCTGCAGGTCGAGGGCGACAACGGCGGGCCGCTGCTGATGAAGATCCTGACCGACCAGGTGGACGCGCGCGAGTCGATCAACGTCTACTACGATGCGCGGACCCTGTGCCTGGTGGTCGATGACGATCGTGCGGTCGTGGGGATCGTGGTGCGGATGGACCAGCAGGAGCATTTTGTCCGGGCCATTCGTGGCGTGGTCCTGTGCGCCGGCGGTTTTGTCATGAACCAGAAGATGGTCGCAAAGTTTGCGCCGCGCTTGCAGCTGGCATCAATGCCCATCGGCAATCCCGGTGACACCGGGACGGGGATCCAGATGGGGATGTCTGTTGGCGGCGCCGCGATCAATATGGGCGAGGGCTTTGTCAGCGTGCCATTTTATCCACCCGAGGATGTGACCAAAGGGATTTTCGTTAACGAGCAGGGGCAGCGGTTTATCAATGAGGATGTGTACCACGCCCGGGTTGGCGACGCGATCTTTAAACAGCCCGGCCAGCGAATCTATTTGATTGTCCAGGCCGAGGGCTTCAAGCGGCCACCGTACCTGAATGCCGATATCGCTGGCACCGGCGAGTCAATTGACGAACTGGTCGAGGACCTGGGGATGGTCGACACCGTGCTGGCCGAGACGCTGGCATTTTATAACCGGCAGGCGGCCGCAGGCAAGGATCCGCTGTTCCACAAGGATCCCAGGTGGCTGACGCCCCTGGAGCCGC
>JBFJWU010000209.1:0-6252 GCA_041623475.1 bacterium
CGCCCCGGCCCGGTTGTCGTTGACATCCCCAAGGACGTCCAGAACGCCGAGATAAATTTTGACGGCAACGCATCACTGGAACTGGATCGGTTCCGCAAACGAATCCAGATGCTGAAATCGCGGACGGTACCAGCGGCACAGGCGAAAAAGTTTTTGCGGGCGCTGGAAAAAAGCGAACGGCCCTTGGTTTATGCAGGCGGCGGCGTTATCAACAGCGAAGCAGCAGCCGAATTTCGCAAATTCTGCGACGTGTTCAACCTGCCGGTTGTGACGACATTGATGGGCATCGGTGCGATTGATACGACGGACCCGAAATCGTTGAAGATGCTGGGAATGCACGGTACCGCATACGCAAACTACGCCGTCGAGGACTGCGATTTGCTGGTTGCGGTCGGGGCACGTTTCGATGACCGTGTTGCCGGCAATCCCGCGAAATTTGCGCCCAATGCGAAGTTTATCGCCCACATCGATATCGACGAATCCGAAATCGGCAAAGTCAAAGCGGTTGACTGGCACCACATTTCCGACGCCCGGATCGCTCTGACATCGCTGGTCGACGCGCAAAAACAGACCAAAGTAGTGAAGAACAAGTTTTCGGCCTGGCACAAACACCTGGCAGGGATGAAGAAAACTCATGCCATGGGCTACCAGCAGGACGGCGACCTGATTCAACCCGGCTATGTCCTGGAAGAACTGAACAAACTGACCGGCGGCGACGCAATCGTTACGACCGGCGTTGGCCAGCACCAGATGTGGGCGGCCCAGTATTGTGACTTCCACAGCCCGCGGACCTGGCTGACATCGGGCAGCATGGGCACGATGGGTTTTGGCCTGCCCGCCGCAATCGGCGCCCAGTTTGCCCGGCCGGACCTGACGGTTATTGATGTTGACGGCGACGGGTCACTGCGGATGAATCTGGGCGAACTTGAAACCGCAACAACCTATGACACGCCCGTTAAGGTCCTGCTGCTCAATAATCTGGGTGACGGAATGGTACGGCAATGGCAGAAGCTGTTTTTTGACAACAGGTTTTCCGGCAGCGACAAAAGCCTGCACAAGAAAAACTGGGTCCAGGCCGCCGAGGCCGACGGTTTTGGCTTTGCCAGGGTAATCTCGACCAAGAACGAGGTCCGGCGCGCCCTGAAGTCGTTCCTGGCGTTCAACGGCCCGGCATTGCTGGATGTCCGCATCGATCGTGAAGCGGGCGTCTACCCCATGGTCGGCCCCGGCCAGAGCTACGAGGCGATGATCACCGGGCCCCATATCAAGGACCGCAGCGGCGGACAGGGCAGCGACGAGAAACTGGATACAGCGGCGCTGTTTTAGCCCGGACCTGTTTGTCCCGTGTTGCGCCCGCTGCGGCGTTTCGCTGCCTGGGCTGTCAAGCGGTCCTGGATTTCACGCAACTCGACCATTGTCAACTGCACCAGGCGCCGCCCCCGCAGCCGAAACGTATTGCGAACCCTGGCAATCCCGGCACGCAGTTCCTCCAGATGTTCCGGGTCCCGAGCACGGGTCAGGATTTCCTCGGCCTCGGCACGGGCTGCCATTGCTTTTTCGCGGAATACCGCGAGCGCCCGTCGCGCCCAGACAAATTCGATACCCAGGATCGCCAACCCGGCCGGGATGACCAGGCTGCCCGGCCCGGGCAGGAAAACCATGATGCAGCCAAGCAGCAGGACCGTCCCGCCAACGATCCCGACAATCAGTTGCCGGGTGCGCCGATCGGCATCACGAAAATGCGATTCCAGTTCGTGGCGGGCCAGGTCAATCTGTTGCCGAAGGTCCATTCATATATGGTATCTGCGACCCGTAACAACCGCCCGACCCGCGGTTGCCATCAGCGGGCGTTTTACATACATTGAAAGCCTGTCGAAACGGCAGTAACTGGGGTATCGTCTAACTGGCAGGACTCTGGATTCTGGTTCCAGCTATCAAGGTTCGAATCCTTGTACCCCAGCCATTTCTTACGCTCGCGACGTGGGCGTTCCAGGCAACCGGCTACGTGGTCAACAAACCGCCATTCGCCACTTGCGTGCTCGAATCCTTGTACCCCAGCCATTTCTTACGCTCACGACGTGGGCGTTCCAGGCAACCGGCTACGTGGTCAACAAACCGCCATTCGCCACTTGCGTGCTCGAATCCTTGTACCCCAGCCATTTCTTACGCTCGCGACGTGGGCGTTCCAGGCCTATACAAATTCGGCAGATTAGTAGCGCCCTAAAACCGGTCAGCCGAAGCCAGGTTCCACAGGCGCATCCAGTCGGACGGTGCTTCGCCATCGACCAGGCTCTCGCGCTGTAACAAAGGATAGATGTCGGCAAATGAGCGAACATCTGTCGGCGAGACCCGGCGATAAATGTGATACGGTTGCAAGTCTTTTGGATGTTCCAACCCCGCAGCGCCCAACAGTTCGTAGGCGCTGGCAACGGTTTTCGCATGGAACTGGTGAACCCGCTTCGCTTTGTCGCCAACCACCAGGCCTTTTTCCAGTCGAGGATCCTGGGTCGCGACTCCAACCGGGCAGTGGTTGGTGTTGCACTTGAGCGCCTGAATACACCCCAGGGCAAACATCATGGGGCGAGCCGCATTTACAAGGTCAGCACCCAGGGCCAGCAATCGCAGGATGTGGAATCCCGTTGTGATCTTGCCGGCTGCAATCAGCTTGACTCGATCGCGCAATCCGACACCCACCAGCGCCCGATGGATATACATCAGCCCGTTGTCCAGCGGTACGCCAACCGAGTTGGCAAATTCCAGCGGCGCCGCCCCGGTACCGCCTTCGGCCCCGTCTACGGTGATAAAATCCGGTGTGATCCCGGTTTCCAGCATCGCCTTGCATAACCCCAGGAACTCCCGGCGACTGCCCAGGCAAAGCTTGAAACCAATCGGTTTCCCACCTGACAACTTGCGCATCTGCCGGATAAACTCCAGCAACTCAATTGGCGTCGAAAACGCTGTATGTGCCGGCGGTGAATGAACACTGACACCAGGCTCAACACCCCGGATCCTTGCAATTTCCGGAGTCACTTTGGCAGCGGGCAGGATACCGCCGTGTCCGGGCTTCGCCCCCTGTGACAGCTTCAGCTCAATCATCTTGACCGCGTCAATCGAGGCGGTCTCGGCAAACTTGTCCGGATCAAAGCCGCCGTCACTGGCCCGGCAGCCAAAATATCCGGTCCCGACCTGCCAGACCAGGTCACCGCCTGGCTCCAGGTGATAGGGGCTGATCCCGCCCTCGCCGGTATTATGCGAAAATCGACCGGTCTGCGCGCCCTTGTTCAATGCCAGGATGGCATTGCGACTAAGCGCACCGTAGCTCATTCCCGACACGTTCAAAAGCGAACTCCTGTAGGGACGTGAACAGTTGGCGCCACCAATCGGGATCCGAGCCTCTTCTGATCGCGCATTCCGCGCTGCAATTGAATGATTGATCCATTCGTAGCCAACGCGATTCACGTCCCGCATTGTACCGAACGGCATCGTGTCCAGTTGGCCTTTGGCCCGCTGGTAAATGATCGATCGTTTTTCGCGACTGAACGGGTTTTCTTCCGAATCGGACTCGACGAAGTACTGGCGGATTTCCGGCCGGATCGATTCCAGAACGTAACGGAGGCGGCCAAGAACCGGGAAATTCCGCCGGATCGTGTGCTGGGTCTGGAGGATGTCCGAGATGCCCAGCCACGCATAAGGGACAACAACAACCAACCCGAGTGCCGCCCAGCGATTCCAGACCGTCAGCCCGCCAACCAAAAGCGTCAGCAAACCCAGCGACACCAGGTACGCGGTAACCGACCATTTCTCGATAATGCCCGGCACCCTTGCCGGTGCCGGGGAATGCAACCGACGGGTATCTGGAACTGCGGGCTGGTTGGATTGGCTCACGTCAGGCCTCCTGTCATGATTCGTATCGTATCAGGTGCCAGATCCGCCCGGCACAGCTGCTTTTTCGATGCTGGGGCAACATGTCGACATGCACAGAAACTTGAAGTTATATCCGTATTATGCGGCTTCCTCACAGGCCCTGTTCTGGTTACCAGTCTATATGCTGTACTTTGTCAGCGAACTGGGTCTTGCACAGGCGCTGCTGCTGGAATCCATCTACTACGGTACGGTTGTCCTGCTGGAGTTGCCGTCCGGGTATCTGTCGGACCGCTGGGGTCGGCGTGTTGTCCTGATCGCTGCGGGACTGGCCGGGTTTATTGCCCATGGCCTGTTCGTTGGCAGCGATACGTTTGCCGGTTTTGCCATCGCCCAGATGCTTTTGGCCGCATCAATTGCCTTTCGATCCGGTAGCGACACCTCACTGCATTTCGACAGCCTGGTCCTGCACGGCGATCCGGACGAGTACGGGAAACGGGAAGCCCGTATTGAACGCATCAGCTTCGTGGTGACCGGCGCCGCTGCGATCCTGGGCGGTGCCGCCGCCACAGTGGACCTGCGGGGCGCATTTGTGCTGGCCGCCATCGCGTCGCTGATCGAAACGGTTCTGGCCGCGTCTATGAACGAACCATTGTTGCCCGGCCAGCGGGCCAGGAAAATTGCCAGTCAGGCTCGTGCCATCGGCCGTTCCCTTGGCCCGACCTATGTGCGCTGGCTGTTTGGATTCGGTGTTGTGATGACGGTCCTCAACCACATCCCCTACGAGTTCTACCAGCCGCTGATCGATCGTTTTGCCGACAGCCTGGCGGCACATCAGGTCCCGACACCTGTGATGACAGCGGCCCACGCAGCCCTGGCGATGTTTGTCGCCGCGCCGGTTGCCGGCTGGAGTACCGCGGTCGCCAGGAGGATCGGAACGCCCGCGTGCCTGATGATGGCCGCCATCCTGCAGGCCGCGATTATCTGCTTGATGGCATGGATTGCCCATCCCGTTGTTGTTTTCGCACTACTGCTGCGCAGCGTCCCGCGGGCATTGATGACAGCTCCGCTTCGTGCGGCTATTGCGCCCCATGTGGGCAGCAGCCTGCGGGCGACCTGGCTGTCACTGCAGAGTCTGGTTGGCAGATTGGGGTTTGCGGCCGTGTTGGTTGCCCTGGGTACTTCAGCCAGCCAGGGCATCTACTCGGCGTTGCTATTGTCCGCGCAACTGACCCTGGCTTTGATTGCAGTCCTGGGGGCCTTTGGCGCAATCGCGTGGACGAACCGTCACCCGCCCGACGGGCAGGTTTCCGAAGGCTTATAAACTTTTGTGCGGAGCGCTTCGATGGGCTCCATCAAGGGGTCCCACAGGTATTTGTCATACTTGCCGGATTCAACGGCCTCGTGAAAACGTTCCCGCAGGTAGACCGAAAGTTCGAATGTATATTGGGATGCGACATCAACGGGACAGACCCGGTCAATCAGGTCGAGCGCCTGAAAGGCTGCATCGCGCCCGACACGCTGCATCTCCGCTTCTGCGTACACCACGTACCATAGCGCGTAATGTCGCTCCATCAACGGCCGCACCTGATCCAGGTATGCGTAACCCTTTTTCAGGGAGCCGACGCTCATTGGAAACGGCGGCAGTTTTATATACGCTTTAGCCATTCCCAACGTTGCCGTACCAAACATGTAACTATTGTCGCGGGAATTGGCTTCTTCCAGTCGCTTGAAAAATGCTGGTACTTGATTCAGGAAATCAAGGACCCCGTTGATCAACGCCTCGTAGCCCCAGAAAATTGCTGACCACATTGGCCCGGCCGCGCTGTCCGCATGATCAGCCGCAACGCGATCAGACGTCTTCCGGCCGATTCGGGCCACGCGGATTCGTTCCGACTTGTCCTGCGGCAAGGATTGCCACCACAGGTTGACATAGCTGAGTGTCCATTCGCCGTACTCACGGCGACCGGTTGAAACGTACTGGTCCCAGAGGTGCTTGATAAACGGTTCGACATCATGAACACCGGCGACAACGTTACGAATTCGATCGTAATTGGTCCCAATCGGACCAAACGGGTCAAACAGATCCAGATCCAGGTCTTCGGGGCGCACCGCCAGTCCGGTTGCCGGCAATGCCAGGACAGCGGCCCCGCCGACGCAGTTGGCCAGCAATGTTCTACGATTCTGTTTCACAATTGTCCCAGGGTTCCGGCCGCACTTGCACGTGCTGCTCGACATCCACGTTAGCAGGCTGGACAATATAGGCAACAACTTTCCAGACCCTGTATCGACGCGATAGGGTACAGGGACGAGCCATCCATGAATCCAGAACAGTTCAACCAGCAAAACTGGCGCACCAATGCGGCATCACGCGAGGCCCACCTGCTGGGC
>JBFJWU010000210.1:0-6190 GCA_041623475.1 bacterium
AGCGCCAGCGTCGGCCAGACCAGCATGCCCATATATCCCTGGAATGCGACAAAATCCCCCAGCGTCAATTCGCCCTGGATCACCAGCCAACCGCCGCCGGCCAGGACAACGAAGATCCCGAACCCGCTGATAAAGATCATCAGTGGTGCCATCAACGACCGCGTCCACGCCAGGCGCATGTTCGCCCGATAATTCGCCTGGTTCAGGCCCCGGAATCGATCGTAGAATCCGTCTTCCTGGGCGAAGCCCTTGACCACTTCGTAACCGTGCAGTGCTTCCTGCAGGTAACCGCTCAGGCCGCCCAGTGACTCCTGCGCGCCCATGAATCGCTTGTGCAGCGTCGTTCCGAACTTGCTGAGCACCAGCATCAACAATGGGTACGGTGCCAGTGCCAGCAAAGTCAGGCTCCAACTGAGCGCAAACATGACGGTCAACGCTGCTACAAACGCAACAACTGTATTGACGACGTTCAGGACACCGAAACCAAACAACAGCCGGACGTTGCCGATGTCATTCGATACCCGGCTGATCAGGTCTCCCCGCGAGCGTTGCTGGATCCACGATGGATCCAGGCGCAGAATGTGTTCGTACGCACGTTGGCGAAATTCGAATTCAACGTCGCGCCCGACCTTGAACAAGACCCAGCGACTGCCGACCCGGACAATGGCCTGGATAATCGCGGCGGCAATAATACCTGCCGCGCACCACAGGATTGTCGTGCGAATGGCCTGGTCGGAATCCCCCGAAAGTGCGTCAACACCGATCTTCAATAGCCACGGGATTGAGACCTGCACCGCATTGGACGCGACCAGCAGGATCGCGCCCGCAACGTAGTACGATTTGTGTCTGGCAAAGTATGGGCGGGCAATTCGCCACCCTGCCTTGAAACGCTGGCGAAGCATCGTTTCAGGGTACCCCAATCACTCTGGGACAGACACACCGGATCATCCTCGACGGACCGGGCTCTGATACCATGCAAGCAAGTAGCATGCCAATGATCGAAAACGCCAGATTGATTGTGCTGTTGATGCTCACCCTGGGCATGCCAGCCGTCGCGATTGCCGCCGAACCCCGGATCAAACTTGATCTGGACGATGCCGTTGTTTATCGGCCAGACGGAACAACCGTCTATGCCAGCCAGGTCACAGTCTGGAGCACCGGGCCGATCATAGCCCAGGATGTCACGATCAACGGACAGACCGACGATCGACCTGTAACCGCCAGGATTCGGCAGATCAAGGGCCACGCAAACAAGCAGCGATGGTGGCTGCAGGACGCTGTCATCACGGTTGATGAAACAAGCGTCCAGTTTGCCAAAGGACGGATGGATGCTGACCGCTCGGTATTGTCAACCGGAACCGGGGCAACAATCAGCGGCCCCCGCCTGGTCGTGCAATCTGGTGCCGCTTCCATCAACCTGGCGACGGGAAAAATCACGCTCAGAAAATCGGTTCGTGGCCAGGTGACACCGTGAACGCGACGTTTCTGGCGATATTCATTGCCGCAGCAGCGCCGCTGCCGATTAATGATCATCCGATCGAGTTCCAGGGCGACCGGATGGACGTGCGTCGAAACGACGGCTACCTGCGCCTGAAAGGCAATGTCAAGGTCGACCACGGACAGACGACATTGACCGCCGACACAATGGAAATCTTTTACGCGCCGGACGGTGAGACAATCGACCGGATCCACGCATCCGGGAATGTCCGCATGACCGAGCCCGGACGCAAAGGTACAGCCAGGAACGCCGTCTACACCCCCACCGACCGCAAACTGGTCCTGACCGGGCAACCCGTTATCTGGGAAGACGACAACAGCCTGGCCGGTGACAAGATCACGATTTACCGTGAACCGGACCGGATGGAAGTCAATAACGCCAGGGCGGTCCTGCAACCCGATACCGTACGCGAGTCGATCGCGTCGCCACCACCTGCGACAAACGGTGACCAACCGTGACGCGAACCCTGGCAGCATCCGGCCTGCGCAAGCAGTACAGCAGGCGCTGGGTCGTCGACGGTATCGACCTGCACGTCGGCGCCGGCGAAACCGTAGGCTTGCTGGGACCAAACGGCGCCGGCAAGACGACTACGTTCTACATGGTGGTCGGCATCGAAACCCCGGATGCCGGCAGTGTCCGACTGGGGGACGAAGACATTACCAACTTGCCGCTGTTCGAACGGGCGCGGCGCGGGGTTCGCTATTTGCCGCAGGAACCCAGTGTTTTCCAGCGGCTGACCGCGTTGGAAAACCTGATCGCGGTCCTGGAAATCGCCGGTTATCCCAAACAGCAGATTCGTGACCGCGCCCACCAGACCCTGGCAGAGTTCGGCATTGACCACCTGTCCAACCAGCAGGGGATCACCCTTAGCGGTGGCGAACGTCGACGCCTCGAAATCGCACGCGCGATGGTCACCGAACCGGATTTCTTTTTGCTGGACGAGCCGTTTGCGGGCATCGACCCGATTGCAGTCCAGGACCTGAAAACGCTGGTACGGGACATCTGTACACGCGGGATCGGCGTCCTGATTTCTGACCACAACGTCCGCGAAACCCTGTCGATCTGTGACCGCGCATATGTGATGCACGAAGGCCGGTTGATGATCGAAGGCGACCCGGAAACGATTACCAACAGCGAAGATGCCCGGCAGGTTTATCTGGGCGACGCGTTTCGGCTCTGATGGCGGTTAACCTTCGTCTTGAACCGCGCCTGCAGCAGCGCCTGTCGCTGACTCCGGAACTGAAAACGGCGCTGGAGCTGCTGCAGCTTCCGTTTATCGAACTTGAACAGCGGATCGAACAGGAGCTGCAGGAAAATCCACTCCTGGAGTGGGACGATTCGGCGCCCGAACCACCATCGCGCGAAATGTTGCGGCGCGAAGGCACCGACTTTGCCGTTGACAATGACAAACCTGATTTCGACCCAATTGAACGACTGGTCGCCGACTCCCCGGGGCTTCATTCGACGCTGGAATGGCAGATCGGGATCGCGCCCTGGGCTGAACCAGACAAAGTCGTGGCCTTTGAACTGGTTCCCCGGATCGCGCCAGATGGTTACCTGTACGATTCCGATACAGAGCTGGCGACTGAACTGTCGATCGACGTCGAACAGGTTGCCGCGGCACGGCGGCTCATCCAGGGGCTGGAACCGACCGGTGTCGGTGCCAGGGACCTGGCGGAATGCCTGACACTGCAACTGGCCGAACGCAACCAGCTCGACGGGCTCGCTGCCAGGTTGCTGTCCGACTGCCTGGATTGCCTGGAATCCGGTGACATCGACACCATTACCCGGCGACTTGGATGTTCATCCGATTCCATTACAATGGCGATGGACTTGCTGCGGCAGTTGGACCCTCAACCGGGCGCACGATTCCGTGACGACACGTCGGATCCGATCCAGCCGGAAATCAACATTGAACGCGACAGTCGCGGCCGCTGGCGCGTCGAACCCTACAAACCCTGGTCACATCGTCTGCGGCACAGCCCGGTCATGCACCGGTTCCAGGAAGACCCTCAGTCGTTCAGCAAAGAAGAACGCGCGTTCCTGCGCGAAAAAATCAGGTCGGCCGAATACTTTCTGAACAGTTTGAAGCAGCGGGAACTGACCCTGATCCGCGTAACCGAGGCCATTATTGAACGCCAGGGGCATGTCATTGACCGGGGCCCGGAATCTGCAGTTCCTTTGACCCTCAAGGATATTGCCGAAGTTGTCGACCTGCACGAAAGCACCGTCAGCCGGGTCACCCGGCGAAAGTATGCGATCACCCCGGCCGGCATCGTAGAATTAAAGTCGTTCTTTCACCAAAGTGTCGGCGGTGACCATACGGCCAACAGAGTCAAACAAAAGATCCGGGAACTGATCGACAGCGAGAACAAGGCCAAACCGCTCAGTGACCAGGCCATATCCAAGGCACTGATCGCCGAAGGGATGGACGTGGCCCGCCGGACCGTAGCAAAATACAGGACAGAAATGGACATTCCAACAAAATCCGGACGTCGGCAGGCGTAGGAACCGGATCGCAGGCAACAGGAGGCCAGTTAGTATGAAAATATCCTATACATTCCGTGATATGGACTCGTCCCAGGCGCTCAAAGACCTGGCCGATGAAAAATTGCCGCGAAAACTGGGTCCTTTCATGACCCCGGCGGCTGACCTGCATGTCATTGTCGAGATGGAAGGAAAGCTCCACAAGATCGAGCTGACACTCAAGGACAAAAACCTGAAGACCGGTGCCGCAGCAGAAAGCGACGACATGTACAAAAGTCTGGCCCAGGCAATGGACAAACTGGAGCGCCAATTGCGTCGCCACAAAGAACGCCGGACAGAACACCGATAGATCCGGTGACCCGATTTGTCAGCCAGTTACTGACCCCGGAACGGGTCATTTTGGATGGCCTGGACGGCCGCCAACTGCGGGGCACGTTGCAGGCCCTGGCGGACCCGGTCATCTGCGACATGCCCCCCGCGTTTGCCGAGAATGCGATCCAGACGCTGGTAGACCGGGAGAGCCTGGGCTCGACGGCAACTGGCAACGGTGTCGCAATTCCCCACGGCAAACTGGACGGACTGGACGATGTCCGGATCGCGTTTGGCCGTTCCAGTCAGGGTATCGATTTTGGTGCCGCTGACGGAACACCCGTATCATTGTTTTTCCTGATCCTGGCCCCCCTGTCGGCACCGACCGACCATTTGCAGATACTGGCACGGATTGCCCGTCTGGTTCAGCAGGACAGCGTTCGCGCCGATTTGCAGACCGCCACCGACGCCGGACAAGTGATCCAGGTCATCGCAACAGCGGAGCAGGCTTTTGATTAGACAATCAGCCGGGCCCGGGGCTGGCAATGCCCGTTAACGTCCTCCAGGTATCCCAGTTCCTGGAGGAACTGGCGACCAGCGATATCGCAGTCGAACAGATTGCCGGTGCACCGGCTGAACAACGGGACCTTTCGTCCGCATCGCTGCATCGCCCTGGCTTGGCGCTGGTCGGGCACTTTTTCCATCACCACCCCGAGCGCACCCAGGTACTGGGCGAAACCGAAACCGCCTTTCTGAACGAGCAACCGCCTGACCGCCGGGCACAGGTATTTGGCCGGCTGTGCGACGACGGGGTTCCCTGTTTTGTCATTACCCGCGGACTCCAGGCCGTTCCCGAATTGATTGCTGCCTGTAACCGCAGCGGCGCGCCATTGCTGCGTGTCGAACTGGAAACCGGTGACTTTATTCGAACCGCAACCCGCATCCTCAGCCGACTGTTGGCACCGGCCACCGTCATCCACGGTGTCATGATGGATGTCTTTGGCGTTGGGGTCCTGATCACCGGTCCCAGCGGAATCGGCAAAAGCGAATCAGCGCTGGAACTTGTCGTCAGCGGCCATCGACTGGTTGCCGATGACATGGTCGAGGTCCGTCAGGAACGCCCCGGCGAACTGATCGGCCGCAGCATGGAATTGATCAAGCACCACATGGAGATTCGCGGACTGGGAATCATCAATGTCCAGGATTTGTTTGGCGTCGCGTCAGTTCGCGACAACAAACAGCTGCACGTCATTATTAATCTGGAACACTGGGATCCCGAGGCCTACTACGACCGCGTTGGCGTAGATGGACCCCAGACCCGCGAGATCCTCGGGATAGCGGTTGATCACATTACGATTCCCGTACGTCCAGGTCGAAACCTGTCCGATATCATTGAGGTCGCGGCCCGAAACCGCATCCTCAAGATCCGCGGAATTGACTCGGCGGAACGATTTCGGCAGAAGCTGCTGGATGAAATCGCCGGGGCCGAGCCGATTCCCGCGCCACCGGAAATCGCCAACGAAACCGACAACTGAACCTCGTCGCGGTGCGGTTGCCTGACCCGGCAAACTTCATATACAATCTTAGATTCGCCGAGGCGGCGGTACCTGCACACGCGTTTAAATGGGCCGTTAGCTCAGATGGTAGAGCAGCTGCCTTTTAAGCAGCGGGTCGCTGGTTCGAGTCCAGCACGGCTCATCGTTTTGTACAATTGAATATGTTTAGTGACCCTATCGTCTAGCCTGGCCCAGGACACCTGCCTTTCACGCCGGCAACAGGGGTTCAAATCCCCTTGGGGACGCCTTCGCTGATGCCCGCCCCATTTTGCCAGCATGTCAAACGGCTTTCTGCAGGTAAAACTAAAGACTTCCGTGTCTTACATAATAAAAGGGATTG
>JBFJWU010000211.1:0-6182 GCA_041623475.1 bacterium
GGGGGCGTTGACGAACGCAGCTTCCCCGGCCACGGTGGGGCGGGCCAGGTGAATACGGCAAACGGCGATGAAAGCCAGCCGCTGATTCCCGGGCTGCAGGACTCACCGTTTAACGGAGCGGGGGGACTGGCAGTTGTCTGGGCCGAAGAGAACTCCCGCGACGCACTGTTTGATGCCATGCTCCGTCGAGAAGTCTACGGCACCAGCGGCCCCAGGATCGTTGTCCGCTTTTTCGGTGGCTGGGACTTGCCAGACAACCTTTGCAGCGATGCCAACGCCGTTAAAACGGCCTACAACCGCGGGGTACCGATGGGTGGGGATCTGCCATCAAACGGAACCGGTGCACCAGTATTTTTCGTTTCTGCCGTGCAGGATCCGGGCACGGATGGACAGTCCGGCACCCCACTGGAGCGGATCCAGGTTATCAAGGGATGGGTGGCAACCGATGGCAGCAATCAAACCCGGGTCTACGACGTTACCGAAAAACCTGCGAATACTGCGATCGTTGACCTGGCAACCTGCGAACAGTCCGGCGACGGACAAGCCTCTATCTGCACGACCTGGACCGACCCGGATTTTGATCCGGCTGTTCCCGCCTACTATTACGCCCGGGTCCTGGAAAACCCGTCTTGTCGGTGGACAACCTGGGCGTGCATTGACCGTGGTTACAACTGCGCGGACCCTCAGACCGAACTGGACCAGGCCTGCTGTGATCCCATCATCGGGTTAAACCGGGGCATGTGTGAAACCGTCGATTGCAACGACAATCCAGTGGGAGACGAAGCCCGCTGCTGCGAACAGCAGACGGAACCGGTTCACCAGGAACGTGCCTGGACTTCGCCCATCTGGTACACGCCAAACTGACTGGATCCAGGCCCAGGATCGGTTGGCCCGTTGCAGATGAATCGGCAGGCATCGGCCGGCGCTTGATTGTATATACGATCGCCGGATTGGCGATCACCCTGCTCGCGGACGCTTTTCCACCCAAACGCCAACTGACAGTACAAGTGCAACGGGGCGCATCGGCGCACCAACGGATCGAACTGGCCGACCGCGCAATCCTGCTGGACCAGGCGCTCAGTGCCGGCTGGGGCCGAACGGATCCCGCCGTGCTGGCGTATCTTGAACGATCACTGCGTGTCACGCATCCGGACCTGGACGGCTACACACTCCTGCGACTTGCGGAGGACCTGGGCCTGCACTGGAATGACACGGTCGTTCGATCAATTCTTGTCGACCGTACCCAACGCCTTCTGGAAAATCGCGAACTGGACATGAATCCGACCGATTCAGTGTTGCAGCGCCACCTGGATGACCACGGGGCTCGATTTATCCGTCCGGAGACTGCAACATTTTCCGCTGCCTGGTTTCCGCTGGACTCGACAGGGCTTCGCCGGGCCCGCGAATTGATGGCCTATGCCGATAAAACCACCACGCCAGCCGACCTGCACCAGACAGGCAACCATTTGCCGGGCCTGCGACCGCGGCAGACGATGTCCCTGGACAAGATCGGTGACCGGTACGGAAAGACCGTCAGCAGTGCAATCGCCAGTTGCCCGGTATTGGAAACCTGCGGGCCCGTCGAAAGCGCGCTGGGCTGGTTCGTTGTCCGTGTCGAACTCCGGCTCCCGCCCCATGTCCCTCCGCTGGCGGACATTCGAAACGAAGTCCTTGGGGACTGGACCCGGATCCAGCGTCAGCGGAACCTGGAACGCGAACTGGAAGAACTGCGCCGGCGCTACCGCATCGTCTGGGAGCCCACGGGTTGAGGTCAATGGCCGCCATACTGGTGACGCTGTGGCTCGCACCGCCCGCCCACGCCCATCCGCTGGCACCGCGACTACTGGAACTGTCGGAGTTGGAATCCGGGGTGGTCCAAATGACCTGGACCGTCCCCGCGCAGCAACAGGCGGGTGCGGCACTGCGACCACTGCCCCCAACCGGGTGTATCGCCCAACACCCCCTGCCCGACACCTCGACCGGCGATCAATCGGTACGTTACATCTGGACGCTGGGCTGCGATCGCCTGGCAACAGATCTGGCGCCAGTCGTCACCGGCCTTCGCAAATCCGGTCTGATGGTCATTGCGAGGGTCACGGCTCGGGATGGCACCACCCGCGAACGCTTGCTGACCGGCGACAGCTCCGAGTGGACAGATGAACCAGTCGTTGAATCCGGCAATTTGTGGACCATTTTCCGGCAGGGAGCGGCCCACCTGCTGGGCGGCCTGGACCACGTGCTGATCATTATTGGCCTGACGTGGCTGCTGGGCCCAACCCGAAAGCTGCTGATTGCCATTCTTTCATTCACAATGGGGCACGCCATCAGCATGGCTGCCACAGCAACAGACGTGCTCCGAATACCCGAACTCACTGGCGAAGCAATGATTGCCCTGACAATTATTGCCCTGGCCGTCGAAATCGGCCGGCAAGACAGGCACCGTTTTCAACAATATACGTGGAGCCTGCCGCTGATCATCGGTGCAATTCACGGCTTCGGTTTTGCCAGCGCCTTTTCGGGAATCGGACTGGTCGGAACAGACCTGGCGACGTCTTTATTGGCATTCAACCTGGGTCTGGAAGCTGCCCAATTAATGATTGCGGCCCCAACCGCAGCGCTGATGGTTATCCACGCCCGACGAAACCTGAAGGCCCCGCGAGCCCTCGCCACTGGACTGGAGATCCTGGCCGGAGGACTTGGGTTCTACTGGCTGGGCAAGGCAGTTTTCTGAAGAAAACACAGCGCCTGATTTCGAGGCCACACCTGCACGGGGCCGACTTCAGCTACCCTTTGTAGCGATTCCAGTCATTGTAAAACCCGGTCAGCAGTCGGTCTACCAGCTTCGGGGGCAACGCGTCAAGGACATCGTTGATCTCCGCCATTTTTTCTGGCAGTCCGCCATCCCCACCAACTCCGACCATAGCCATCATGTTGGCGACGGCATCGTCATCCAGTTCGTCGACATTGATGGTCGCAGCCATAGCTTTTAGTTGTTCGACAATCGGAGCGACCTCGCGGCCACGGACAATGTCGACACAGGCCCGCAGGTCGTCCAGCAGTGCTTCGATTTTGTCGGTGTTGAATGGCATCATTGTCAGGTGGAAACTTTTGGGAATGCCGTCGGCACCCGGCTGGGGCCCAATGTGCCAGCCACGGGTTTTCATTTCGTCGCACAGTTCGAACACGTTGATGGTGTCTGACTTTACGGCCAGCAGGCAGATGTCAGGTTCTCCCATCACCTGCAGGTCGTCAATCTGGTTAATGCCCGCGATAAACCGGTCTGTAGCGTCTTTCAGGCGGCGGGCGTACTCCAGGTATCCATCCTGTCCCATATAGTTCATCACCGCCCAGGCACCCGCCATCGGGCCTGCCGACTTGGTGCTCTGGATGGTCGGATTAATAATCGTATAGCCAGTCCAGCCGCTGTGGGCAAAGATCTGATGCTGCCGCAATTCAAGATCTTTATACAAAACAACAGAGGCGCCTTTGGCGGCAAACGCGTATTTGTGCAGGTCCATGGACATCGATGTGACACCGGGCACCGTGAAGTCGTAGTCCGGTACATTAACACCCATCTGACGGTACAGGGACAGGATAAAACCGCCGATGCAACCGTCAACGTGCAGCAACAGGTCGTGCTTCAATGCCAGTTGACCCAGTTCCCGGATTGGATCGCAAGTGCCAAACGCATAGCATGTGGCAGATCCGACCAGCAATACAGTGTTATCGGTAATCGCCGCCTCGACCACCTTCGGATCGACCCGCAGGGTTTGTGGGTCAATCGGCACGGTAACCGCCTTGACGCCGAAATAATGTGCACCTTTGTGGAAACACGGATGCGCTGTAACGGGGAGAATCATTTCCGGCTCAGTTATCCCGGGTTTATTTGCTTTTGCCCAGTCTCGGGCAGTTTTGACCGCCAACAGGACGCTTTCCGTCCCTCCGCTTGTAAAGTTTCCAACAACATCCGGGCCGCCGCGAACGTGTGACGCCGCCATCGCGACCACTTCAGTTTCCAATTGCAACAGGCTGCCGAACACGCTGGGGTCCAGGGCGTTGTCCCACATGTAATATTGAAACGCTTCCTCGACTGTTTCGACGACGTCCTCATCCGGATGGAAAACATAGCCAAAAATCTTGCCTTCTTTCCAATCGGGATCCTGCGAACGGTACTGCTTCAACGTCTCCATGATTTCGCTGCGGGACAGGCCTTTTTCGGGGATTTTCACTGTTGGACTCCTGTTGGTTGCTGGGTGCCTTCTGACGTTGGCACGAATTTCATTTGGATGTCTGTTGGCTGCGGATCCGGTGTCAGGGACCTGGTCGTTCCATTACGCCAGTCCGTGAGCAGGTCGGCGTAGTGAGGTGACTTGGGCCACCCGCTCTGGCCGCCGGCCATCGAATACTGTGCGGCCCATGGATCTGCAAGGTCTACGGTCAGGCGGACAGGAGGACCGATTTGTGGATTCATTCGTTCCCGATCGCTGCGGACGAACTGATTTTTGAACACGGTCGACGCACCGCCGGCACCAGGTACTGGAGCAGCGTTGACCAGATTCCCCAGGATCCCGTCGTTCGGCGCAAACATGTGGCGCAGTACGAACGGTCGAACCGTACCCCAGGCCCATTCTTCCGGCGTCCCCCCCCACAGATCGCGCCCCGCCGGGATCGCTGCTGCAAGTGCCACGCGGACCGTATCCGCCTTGGATTCGAGTCCGGCGGTACGCAGGTCATCCCAGATCGGGTCATCCGAATCGCGCAGCCAGATAGAACTGGCCGCAGCTTCGAATTGCGACAACGTCTGCACATACTTCCAGACGGGATCATCGCGCCCATCGGGAAACTCGTCGGCGGCAGCTGCGTCAAGAACTGCGTGGGTTAACAGCACATATACGGTGGCCGCCGTGGATTCGGCGGACATCTCACCGTCCCAGTCACACAGGATTTGTTCCACAACGGCGACCTCGGGGGATTCAGGTTTCCACGACCCGCACAATCCGGTTTCCGGGTCGGCCCCGACCTGGGGCCAGATGCGGTTGTGGACATCCTGGTGCAGCGAATTGGACCACTTCAGATCAATGGTACCAACGTTGTCCTGTATTGATTCGCCAATGCGTTGGAACCGGAACGGCGCGGACGGATCGTTGTTGTAGGCACTGGGAAAACGTTCAGGCGGAATAATCCTGTTATTTGCCGTTGCCAGCCAGCCCCGTTGGGGATTCAATGATGCCGGTAATTCCGATTTGTCGTACACGCCGTTCCAGTCGTAGCCATTCACCCAGCCAGGTATCGGAAATGTGCCCATCCAGCCATCACGGACCGGGATTCGGCAGGGACTGCCAAAGGCAATGTTCCCGTCTGTGTCGGCCGCAACCCAGGACGAACAACCCGTGTCCATTAATTGCAGCGCTTCAACAAATTGCGGCACATCCTGGGCCAGATTCATTCCACGTGCCGCATTCAGATCCCGTCCGGTCGAGATATCAACCCGCCGAAGCGCAACAAGTGGCCCGTATTCCGCTACGAATGGATCCAGATCGTTCAGCAACGGACCGTCAACTGTAAATCGGACCGCTTGTTCGACGACCTCACCGCCGGCAACCTCGAACGTCGCGCGTCTGATGTCATACGGCGTTGCGACCCCGTTCTTCCAGTAATGAGCTTCGCCAGCGGGCTTGACCACGACCAGGTCCTGTCGATCAGCGTGGTTCGTCGTCGCGCCCCAGGCCACCCGCCCATTGTGGCCAAATACAATTCGGTGCAATCCGGGAAATGTGAAACCGGCGATTCGACCTGCCGGTGTGTACAGCTCAACGCCCCAAAGGATTGGTGGATTCATATGAGGCAGGTGCGGGTCCGTTCCCAGCAGGGGCGCTCCGGACCGCGTATGCTCACCGGAAATGACCCAATTGTTGCTGGCACTGATACCGTCGACCAGCGTCTCGACCCAGGGCATCGCGATAACTTGTCGCGTCACCTGTCGACTGTCCAGCCGTCGGGCCTCATTGGATTCGCGATTTGGCGTGCCGGGACAGAGCCCCGGCAACGCTTCAGCCACCTCGGACACGACACCCGGGAACATGGGGTATTCCTGGTCTCGCTGATTCTCGGCGGGTAACGCCGCACCAGCGAACAAAATGTCTGTTGGCCAGACCCGCTGCATCCCGTCGATGCCGATGCGA
>JBFJWU010000212.1:0-6133 GCA_041623475.1 bacterium
CACGAGCGGTATGGCTGAGTTGCTCCCAGGCAGGATCCGGCAATTCCAATTGAACATTGCCCTCCATATCAAAAATTCTGCCATAACAAAGATTCTTTGTCACAACTGCCCCCAGATCAGGCAGATTTCGCAGACCTTTTCGACGCATCGCAGCAAATCTGTTATCACATTAATTACCGAAAAAGCTTTGTGGTGGGGGCTGGCAATCTTGGTTGGACAGGTTATCTACGGGCACATCAACGCTCGTTTCGTTTGATATGTTTTTCTCGGCAGAATCATGGGTCCAGGCCCCGTTTCTTCAGGAAGTAACGGGACAAATGTTGTTCGAGCTGATGAAGGCGATCCGCGAAGCGTCGCTGAGTGGCTCGATGGAATGTTCTGTCGGCGGCGGAACCGTCTTGATGGTCCACTTTGAAGCAGGCCGCCCCCTGGACGATCCTAAGAAGATTTCCGGATTGGTCCATCTGGAATCGATTGTCCTGGCGTGGATGCCGAGAAAAGCGTCGGAGGACCAGACAGACTCCAGCCTGGACGACCGCCAGCGCAAACTGCGGGCGTTGGAATCATTCTCGATCGAATGCGCCAAGGCGCTGTTTCAGGACGAGCCACGCGCCAGTGCCGACGGGAACTGGCTTGCATTGCTGCACTCTGGCGACGTGCTTGTTAATTCGCACGAGGATTCTGAATTACCCGGGGTCAGTACTGTGGCAGGTATGGTTGCACAGATCAATGGTGCGTTCAAGGATATCTTTGCTGACCGTCCGCTCCTGCGCGCAACCGTCGACTTTAGCGGGCGCCGCATCGGGTACGAAACCGTTCGTGGCAACTGGCGCCTGATCTACAACATCGACGAAAATCTGCAGAAACTTGTCCCCGATGTCTGTGGCAACCTGGATGATGTACTTGTTGAATCGGGCGCTGATGAACTGGAAGATGCCCATAACCTGGAATCACGTGTTACCGTCGATCGCGACACCGATTACCTGAAATTTCGCCCCGACAAGTACAACGAGACCGAAAGTGCAATTCGGATGGGACTGGACGCGTCGCAAATCGAATGGGACCAGATCTGGTTTCGATATGCCGACAAGGTTGTTTGCTCGATCGACAAGTCCGGTGAACAGAAGCAGGAAGTCGGAGGTGCCGTGGAAACACTGGTCCAGACCGTCAACCTGGGCATGACACCGCTTGTCGGCTATGGCCCGTCCAACGCAGTTTTTCACGCCCCGGGAACGACCCTGTGGATGCATTTCATGTCACCCCTGGCGTTCTGGGTGACACGGTTCGAATCAGATGACACGATCTGGCGCGAAACGGCGTTTACGACATTTGAAATTGGAGCCCATGCCCTGGAAACCAATTTCGGAGAATCGCTCTAGCCTGGGCTCAGGCACCGATCCCCCTCAATAGCGCCAGCGAACAAACTCGAACCAGGTCTCGAATTGAGGCCGTCGATTCGCCGTTGACCGGCACCAGGCCATCAACGACCAGGTTGGCCAAGCCGTGCACCATTGACCAGGATGGCAGCGCGATCTCGGCCGGATCGCCCGCGCGATATTGCCCCGAATCCTGGCCCTGCCGAATCGCCTGCACCAGCATTCCAAAGGCACTGGAATCAGATAAGCCATCCGATCCACTGATGATCAGGCCAATCCGTGGTCCGAACATCAACCGAAACCGGTTTGGATACTCGACCGCAAAGTGGACGTAACTCGTACCCAGTGCGATACTTCTCTCCTGTTCGTCGGCGAACTCGTCGCCGAGGATCTGCGCCATTCGCATCGCCATCAGGGCGAAGCCGTTTTCCGCAACTGCCAACAGCAGTGCGTCCTTGTTTTCAAAATGTCTGTACGGCGCAGTCTGGGACACACCGGCATCCCGGGCAACCGCGCGAAGGGACAGCTGATCGGCACCCCGTTGGTCGATGGCTTGCTCAGCCGCCTCGATCAATGCGCGTCGCAAATCGCCGTGGTGATAGCTGTCGTGGTTGCCTGTCGTGTTGCCTGCCATAAGTTGACATTGTAAACATTTGCAGCTAGACTGGCCAGCAGGATGTTGACAACGTCAACTTGGGCACGACATCCAACCAGGGAGTAACCGTGCAAACCAATTCAGCAGATCAATTTCTCAGATCGTTCCTGGTCTGTGCCGCAATCGCCCTTAATGCGGGCATCGCGACTGCAACAACAAATGGCCCCACCGTTGGCCAGGCTGTCCCCGAATTCGAATTCGAGGACATCGTCGGCACCCAGGCAAAGTCACAGGACTACGGGGACCGGATTCGAGTCTACACCTACGCGGACAAGGACAGCTCCGAACGCCTGACGGCCTGGATGGACGAGGCCGGCAAGACCGTATTGCAACGCTACCCGGCTGCGCGAATCGCGCATATCAATTTTGCAGATGTTCGCGCAGTACCACGGATGTTCCGCGGTATCGTTGAACCAATTCTCCGGCGAATCAACCGCAATGCCATGGAAGATCTTTCCGAATCTTACGCCGAACGCGGATTGGAATTGTCTGACGACAATATTTCGTTTCATCTGATTCCGGATTGGTCCGGGGCATACGCCAATCTGTTCGGGCTTGACGGTGGCGAGCGATTTATTGCCTGGATCGAGTCGCAGGGCCAGATCCACGCCGTATTGCCAGAAGGAACGCCGGAAATTGAATCAGAATATGTCCGCGTATTTAACCAACTATTGGATGCCGATTCCGCAGCGCCTGCGGTGACTGAATCGTCAACCACTGTGACTGGAGGTCCGTAGTATGTTTGGGGGATTCCTGAAGCCGAAACCACGACAGGATGCAGCCTGGGTGCGGGGCATGCAGCCACGTTTTGACGAGGAAAAGATTGCCAGTATCTCGCGAATTGATGGCAAGTTACCTGTGGACCTGAAGGGCAACCTGTACCGCATTGGACCGGGCAAGCACCAGGCCGGGAAAGACCATTACCAGCATTGGTTCGATGGTGACGGAATGGTCTGCCACTTCCGGATGGATGGCCAACGGGTCAGTTTCCAGAACCGGTATGTTCGCACCCCTTGGTTTGAGCGCGAGCAGAAAGCCGGAAAATCGTTGTATATGAACTTTGGCACACCAATGTTTGGTGGTTTGGTTAACGCTGCACGCCACCGTGCCAAGAACCCTGCCAATACCAACGCAATCATGCACAACGGCAAACTGCTGGCGCTCTGGGAAGGCGGCCGACCCTTTGCTGTGGATCCAGAGACGCTGGACACGCTGGGTGAAGAGGATTTTGGTGGTTTGCTGGGCGACAACACACTGTTTTCTGCCCACCCCCATCACGACCCCGATACCGGGGCCATTTACAACATCGGCACGATGTTTGGCAAGGTGCCATCGCTGGCGCTCTGGAAGGTCGACAAAAACGGCCGCGGCAACAGGGTCACAAAAATTCGTATGAAACGCCCCTGCATGGTGCACGATTTTGGCTTGAGCGAGACACACGCAATTGTTATGGCAGGCCCGCTGTACCTGGAGCCCCGCAAGATGCTGGGATGCCTGTTCGGCCTGCGGTCGATGGTCGACTGCTTTACCTGGCACCCCGATGAACCCATGATCGTCTACGTCGTCGACCGCGAAACCGGCGAACAGGTGAACCAATACGAACTTCCTGCGGGAATGGTCATTCACGTTGCCAATGCGTTTGAATCAGGCGGGGAAACGGTTGTTGACGCCGCGATATTTGACGGCGACCCGATGCTGACCGTCAAGCAGGCATTTGCAGGCGAAGCGCCCGATGCGGCCGAGGCCATCATGTACCGGGTCACCCTGCGGCGCGACGGGACCTGGAGCCGCGAACCGCTGACCGATGTGTCGATGGAATTCCCACGGACCGATGACCGCAGGACCGGCAAAGACTACAAGTATGCGTACGGGGTAGAACTGGCTGACGGGCAGTTCCTTAGCTCACGACTGGTCAAAGCCCACACAGACGGAAGCCGAACCGAAATCCACGATTTCGGCACTGATTGCATTGCCGGCGAACCCGTATTTGCCCCCCGCCCCGGCAGTCGCAACGAAGATGACGGCTGGCTGGTCAGCGTCGTCTACGATGCCAGTGACCACCATTCGTTTCTGGGCATTGTCCCGGCCAATGGGTTGGGCGGCTCGGACATTCGAGTTCATCTTCCGTTCCACACGCCGCTGGGATTCCACGGAAACTTCTACCCGGCGTAGAAATGGATTTGGAACTACCGTGCCACTGGGAAAAGCAAAGCCCCTTCGGATTCCGGGCTGAACCGGGTGTCGATAAGAAAACGACATTGACACGCCACAAAGACACAGAGAAGATCAGAGACGGAACTGACGACCGGACATTGCCTTCGATCCCGACCCCACTTGGATATTGCCCAGACAAGGCGGGGAGAATTTGAACGAGGGCGAATTATCAGTTTGACTGACCGCAGGGAGCGGGTTTATTTCGACCACGCCCCCCCAGCTCAGCCGAGGGAATCTTGAGAACGACAAAAGCACTCGGTCCCGCCAGATTGATCCAGGCAATCCCAAACGAGAATCCGGCGATCTTTCAAAAACGGTGACCTTCCGCTATTCTGGTCCCCAATGTCCGAAATTTCCACAGAATCGCTGCAGCAGGCAGCCGCAGACCTGCGTGCCGGTCGCCTGAACGAGGCGGCCGAGGCCCTGGCCGGCGCCGGACTACCGGTATTTGGCTATTTGGGTTCAGCTGAACTGCGGTTACTGCTGGACGCCCTCGACGTCGTCGACCTGCAGGACGGCGCGGTCGTCCTGGAAGAAGGCGAAACCGGCGACAGTTTTTTTGTGATCATTGACGGCCACGCGAAGGTTACCCGCCAGGACGCCGATGGAACTCCGGTCGAATTGGCGACATTGAAGCCCGGCGAGTTTTTTGGCGAATTCGCATTCCTGACCAGCGAACCACGATCCGCATCGGTCTGGGCATCGGGCGATGTCATAGCCCTGGAATTCAAGCGCGACCGAATGGCCCGGCTGATGAACGCGTGGCCGGAAATTCGCGAAACCCTGGAATCCCATTACCGCGAACGGCTGATCGGTACGATGCTGCGCATCAGCCCGATCTTCAAAAGCCTGCCTGACGACGAACGGCAGTCGGTACTGGAAATGTTTGAACATGTCACGGCAGAACCCCACGATGTCCTGATCGAACAGGGCCAGGCTGGCGAGGCGCTGTACCTGATTGTCAGCGGCGGCATTGCCGTCGAAGCTGCCGGATTTGACGGCCTGGGCGCCGAAGTCGCATACCTGGAAGCCGGTGATTTCTTCGGCGAAATCAGTCTGGTCACCGGCCACCCGGCCAACGCCACCTGCGTCGCCGACTGCCCGTCAATCCTCTATCGTCTGTCCCGAGATAAATTCGAGACACTTGTCAAGAAATATCCAAAAGTCTTTGCAGAGATTACAGAAACCGCGCGAAGCCGCGTCCGGAACACCAAGACCCAACTGGTATCCCTGCGCGACTATAACCAGTCGGGTTTGATTTAGTCCTGATGTGCTGAGCCCCGAAGCGGACAAGGCCCGTGTCCGCGTCGTAGAGGCCACCCGCAAAGCCGAAGGGTTGGAAGTCAGGATTGGTGTTCGTCATAAGGGTAAGAATCAATTTCGAGTGTTCTCTCATTTGTTGGTGGTGGACGGTATTGCAGGAACGAGTGAGTCTCGCGCGATCTCGACATCTAGTTCAGGCAAGTAACTTACTGTAGTTGTGACTGAGACACCGCCGGAGTCTAAGGCGCCAAAAGTTACTCTAGTAATCACCTCCTTGATTGTAAAGTCATCGGCGTCAATTCCGACCTCTAATTGATAATTATTTGTTCCCCGATCAGTTACTACAAGCAGTCGGGATCCTAAGTTCTCGCGTTCATCAAGAATTACCGGATCGGACATTCGTATATTGGTGCGACCCACGATCGGCTTTTCCATCAACAAACCATAAATCATTGGCGCAATTCCCGAAGAGATCCCAGCTGCTCCGGAAAACACCATCTCAATGCTTTTGGTCTCGACCTGCTGCAGTGAAGTCCAAATCTTAGATTCTCGGAAATTTTCTGTCCAAATTGCGTGCCGCGTGTTGCCGCTATTGCGCGATTCGGGGATAAACAGAAAGCTGAAG
>JBFJWU010000213.1:0-6123 GCA_041623475.1 bacterium
GGTTGTAATTGAAAGGGACGGCGGGGTATAGTCTGTTCCCCAGACATACGGGAAAATCGGTCCGTACTCGTCTGTTGCGTCCCTCGTCCGGAAGAACCCATAGTGGACACCTTCTGTCAACGAATCAACGTAAACGTTATTCCAGTCATTACCCAGCGGTTCCCAGCCGTTGCCTTCCCAATTGACTTCGATAGTCACGGCCGATGGCTCGGCGCGCAAGGTAAACGATGCATCTGTTGTGGGTGAGAATGCCAAACGGTTGCCGTCGGCGATCAATGCGTAAACTTTGCCTCGCAGGTTACCGCCCTGCCATTCCGATGCACCGACAATTAAATCCTGGAAGTCGTCGTTGTTCAGGTCCAGGGACAGGCTGACACTGTGGCCCAGCAGGTCCTGTGCTGTTTGGCCGGTAATGACGTATGAACTGCCGATGCCGTCGTCGTGACCAATATGCACAGCTCCGGCGTTCGTACCGTTCAGGTCTTCCCATTGTGAGCCGATAAACGTCTCCGGGATGCCGTTCCGGTCCAGGTCGCCAGCGGATTCGACGCTGATGCCAAACTCGTCGTGACTACCGTCGCGCGCGTCCTGACGCCACAATACAGTACTGCGATCCGTGCCGGAAAAGGCATAGACGCTGCCATCATCAAACGACCCGTTGGGGTCAGCAAAATCCGAATCCGGGCTGCCAATCAGAATGTCGCGGACTTCGTCACCATTCAGGTCGCCGCCGTCCGCTACCCACCAACCGAAGTAGAAATCGCCATTAGCCGACCCATCGCCGTCAATACGTGGCAGGATGACGCTGCCATCAGATCCATCGAGAACATAGACGCTGCCAACGACCCCGTTTCGTGCCGGCGCGCCAACCAGGACCTCCGGTACAGAATCCCCGTTCAGGTCGCCGTACTGACCGATGGATTCACCGAACCAGTCGCCACCTGTTTCACCCAGCGTCGTCCAAAGCGTATTAGACAGGTCAGTGCCTGAAAGGGCATATACGGCACCGCGGTCACCGGCTCCATACAGCGGGCAACCGACAACAATGTCGCCAATTCCGTCCTGGTCCAGGTCGCCCGGTGCGGCAACGGCCCATCCGCATTCCTGGTCAACGCCACCGAACGATCGGCTGTCAAGGATTGCACCCGTGTCTCCGTCCAGCAGATAGACACGGCCCAGACCTGACGTGCCTCCGTAGGGGGCTCCGGCGACAACGTCCATGATGCCGTCACCGTTGGAATCACCGGCGAAATCAACCGAAAAGCCCAGTTCGCCTCCGTTTTCCTGGCCTTCGCGGCGCCAGAGCGGGCTGCCATCAGTTCCAGACAATGCAAATACAGCTCCGTTGTCCGTAAACGCGCCGCTATCAAACCAGTTGGCCCCGACCAGGACGTCAAATACACCGTCGCCGTTGGCATCGCCGTGCCAGTGGACGGCCTGGCCGATGCGGGCATCATCGGTGGCCGGACCTTCGTAGTTCCAGATCTGGACGTAGTTGGTGACCTCGATCAACGCGGATGACATTATTACCAGCTCCGGACCATCGCCAGATTCGGCAACGGCGGTGGCTTCCGGACCGTAAGTGCTCCAGTTGCCGACATTGTCGACGGCGCGAATTGAAATGTAAGCATCCCGGGTCAGGGGAAATCCGTAGACGATGGTATTGGTCGCAGGTGCGGCAACGGTCAGCGGGCTGGGGCCGTTTGCCAAACCAGCGCCATTATAGGGCAGGCCCGCGACATCGGTGTCGTAGTAGACGTAATACAGGACTGTATCTGCGCTGGGTGTCCAGTCGATGTAGGCGTTGCCGATTGTCCGGAAAAACGTGATAACTGACGGGGCATCTGGTGGCGTAATGTCCAGGTAGACCGTGTCGGAAACCGAAACAGAGTTACCAGCAATATCAAAAAACGTGGCCGTGACTGTTTTTGGGCCCTCTGTATTGAGCAGTGTGATCGTCGTAATCGCAGACATCGGCTGGTTCAAAAGAATTGCCGAAACCTGTCCTGTGATGTTGAACGTAACCGCATCAGGCGCCGCAAACAGGGCCGCTGTTGTTACCGGCGTGGAAATTTCGAGCGCGGCGTTGGCAATTGTAATACCAGCAGGGGCCGGCGGGTCCGTGTCAATCGTTATATCAGCATTGAATCCCAATGAGCCCGGATTGCCCGGGTCCGGCAGGACAATTGGCAGCCCGCTGTTGCCGGCATTGTCCTGGAACACGACCATCGTCATCGACGCATTCGAGAAGTAGTCCAGGTCCGGTGTGCTGGTATTGGTTGCGCCGACCGTGTACGCGAAATCGATGTAGGGAATACCCAAGCCGGCACCGTCCCAGGCAACGCCGCCGTTATTCATTAACAACTGGGGCGAGCCGCCAAACTGGACCGGTTCGCTGATCCAGGCCCTGATATTGATTGTGTCACCTGGGCCGTAAATCCCGTCGGGACTGAGCGAGACAACGTCTGTAACAGTGGGGGCGATCGTGTCCAGTGTGAACCAGTGGGGATACTGGACCGAGTTTCCGGCGGCATCGGTTGGGTACACGTTGACGCGAATATCCGCCTGCCCGCCTGGCGATCCGCCAGGCGTATAGGTCCAGCTATCCGTGCCGGCGACGGGGAAAAACAGTTCGGAACCACTGGTGAAATCAGCCCCGTCCCAGTACAGGGAACCGTCAAACATGCTGATCTGGACCTGAGTTACGCCGGTTGGCCAACTGCCGGACAGGTCTGTTGCATTGCCTGTGATTGATGCCGGGAACGATTGCAGGTACGTGTTCGCAGCAGGCGATACCATTGTGGCTGAGGGCGCGACGGTATCGATGTCAACGGTTACATCAGTGAAGCCGGTGGACAGATTGAAGGCACCGTCGACACCCCAGATGCGGAACTCGAATCGGCCATCGCCACTGCCACCCAGGTAATAGGACGTTGAGAAGAATTCGGTTACAGGCTGGTCAAAGTCGAGTATCGGTGCCGGTGGCGTCGGCAAGACGAAATCGTCGACGTTGATGTCATACCACAGTGTCCCGGCAGTGGTCGTGCGACCTGCCTGCAGACCAAGGAATCGCACGATGCCGCCGACTCCGTTAGCTATCGGATCCGTTACTGTTCCCTGAACGTTCAATGGAGACAATGGATCGTTGGTTGCATAGCCAGGCCAGATGGGTGACGACATGACCGGGTCCAGCGGCGGCGTCAAGTCAATTCCCCAGGCAAAGGTAGAGGCACCGCCCAGATTGCCAGCCGCATCAATGCCGCGGAATTGGACCGTGTGACCGCCCTCGGTCAATGCGGTAAAGAACGGCGTTCGCCATGGTGCAGGGACGCTGTTCCAGGGGCCAAAATCAAGGGCGTACTGGGCTGCGACCACGTCCCGTGATCCCGACAGGAGGAACGGCGCCGTGGTCAACGGGGAATAGTCACGATCTGGTCCCGAAAGTTCGACCCCCAGCAGTTCGCCTGTGTTGCCGCTGGCACCCGGCAGACCGACCGCGAACTCGACGTGGCCGCCGGTCAGGATGACGTTGATCGGCATGATCTCAGTGCCCAGACGTCCAAATGGTTGATTGGCTTCAAGCAGGTGCCGGATGGCTCCATTTGTCGCCGTCATGCTATAGAGGGTACCGCCGTCCGTTACGGCGTCCGCAAATGGGGCAGCCACCACCAGGTCCAGGGCACCGTCTTCGTCGGTATCAATGGAAAACGCCAGGGACCTGCCAAATTGATCCCCCGCAAACTGGCCATCGACACGATACAGTTCACTGTCTGCGATCAGGTTGTAAGCGTACACAGATCCTGAATCGGTGCCGTTCAGGTCGGCCAATGGCGCGCCGACAAACAACTCGTGGACGCCGTCGCCATCCAGATCCGGGCCGACATCTACGTCCCTGCCAAAGTCGCCATTTAAACCTGTGTAATCAACATTAAAGGTGTGGCTGCCGGTATCGCCCGTCGCACTGGAATAGATCACAACGCGGTCGATTGCCGGTACGCCGACGATCAGATCGTTCAGGTTGTCGCCATCGATGTCCGGTGAAGCGATCAGAACCTCACCAAACAGGTCACCGCCTGCTTCTCCGTCAATCGCCCTTATCAACTGTCCAAACCGTGCCGAAATCAGTTCAACCCGGCCGGCGTCACCGCCTGAGTAATCTGCACCAGTGGCACCGACGGCATAGTCGGCAATTCCGTCGCCGTCCAGGTCGCTGCCGAGTATGGCAATTGTAGAACCCAGGGCATCCGTTGGCCCGCCGTCGAATCGGTAGTATGGTTGCCCGCCCGGAATATCAAGCGCGTAAACCCGCCCGTTGCCACCGTTATGGCCGGGCGCCCCAATAAGAAGTTCGGGAATGCCATCACCGTTCAGGTCCTCGCCGCTGGCGACGGCTGTTCCCAGTCGAGCCCCGGCCTGTTCGCCATCGGCGGTGATGATCTGGGTTCCGTCGGCACCGGACAGGACATAAATACGGCCGCTGTTGGCACCGTTGAAATCGGCGTACGGTGCGGCAACCAGCAGGTCGGGAATGAAATCAGCGTTGTAGTCACCGATCGGGACGATCTGGGTACCAAATTGGTCGCCAGGCAATTCCCCAGTCGTGGTCAGGAACGAGGTTATCCCTGTTACTTCACGCAGGAAACCGTAGAACTGGGTAATTCCGGGCGGGATCAGGTCCAACATGACTGTTTCAACATAGGGGCCGCCCACATTGCCGTTGCTGTCGACCAGGTAGGCTTCGATCTGGTGCAGCCCATGAAAGGCCGTCAGCGTCACAACGGTACTGGAGGTAAAGGGCGTGACAACGAACGCGTTTGGTCCCGTAATTGCCCCTGCCAGGAACATCGCGGTTACAGGTCCCGCTGCGTCAAAGGCAAAGATGTTGAGAGGCAACTGAACGGAACTTGTAATTGATTCAGCAGCGGAAACGGTGCCAACTGGCGGGATTGTCTCGATTGTTATCGCGTCGCTGACTGGGGCGGTTGTGTTCATGAGTGCATCGCGAACACGTACCCATACAGTTGTTGTCGTGTTTCCGCCGGGCCCAAACGTATGGTTCAAGTCGCCGTTGGCGTGGAATGCGGCCACGCCGTGCCCAACATCGCCGACAATGGCACTGCCGCCGACATAGACGCGGTCATCAGGCCCAAGGGTCAGGCCCGATCCAGCGCTGCCGCCGGTGCCGACCTGCGTCATTGCGACACCCTGATCGCCAAAAGACAAGTCCGGGGTGCCATCAGGATTAAACACCAGGACGATTGTTGTCAACGCATCCGAGTAGGCGGTTGCAAAAATTCGTCCGTCGAAGTGAACTTCAATATCTTCGATGCGATCATTCCCTGCACCAAAATCACCGGAAATGAATCCGCCGCCCGACCAACCCGGATCCAATGTTCCGTCCCAGCGAAATTTGGCCAGCATCCAGTCTTCGCCGGTGGCGGCATTCCATGTCCGGCCGCCGACAATGATTCCGTCGCTGACGATAACCGCATCAGCCGCGATATCTGTCGCCGGGGACAGGGTTGTAATTACGGTTCCACCAGTTCCGAAGCCGGCGGTGAGATCGCCGCGACTGTTGTACCGGGCCATAGCCAGGTCCCAGCCATTTGCGCCATTAAAGACCGTGCCCACCGCAATTACTGCGCCTTCGGTAGCCCCGCCGCCGTAGTAGACAACCGGTCCCCCGGTACCAAAATCCTGACGAAGAATTCCGTCGCCGCTGAACGTCGTGTCCAGACTGCCATCCGAAAGATAGCTGGCGACCAGAGCGTCGCTGTTGCCGACTCCGAAAACCAGCATCCGGCCATCCGGGCGTCTGAAGATGCCAATCCCGTCGTCGTCACCGCCATAATCGATCGCAGATGTTCCGTTTTGACCGAATTCTGTGTCCAGGGTGCCGTCCGGATTGAACCGAATCAGGGCGACGTCATAGTCGGAACCGTTCGAGACCGATCCGGCAAAAATGACTGAAGCGTCATCCGCAACAACCCCTGACCGTAGTTCATCATCACCAGCAAAGCCATAATCCTGGACAAACCATCCGGCAGCCTCGAACTCCGTGGCGACGCGCTGGAGCTCCTGATAGAGTCGGGCGCCCGGCTCGCCGGGTCGCTCCCAGACGAC
>JBFJWU010000214.1:0-6076 GCA_041623475.1 bacterium
GGCCTACTCAAATGCGGTCAGGACGCGACGTCGGATCTCAGTCGCCTGTTCCAGTGATTTCAGACCAGGGGCATTGCGCTCCCAATGTTCGTTGCCAAAATATCCCTGGCGCGTCCCACAGGCCAGGATCAGGTAATCAAACGGCACATCACCGAAGCTACAAATCAGTTTCGAGCCGGTCAGGTCGACCCGTGTGACTTCGCCTTGCAGGACCTCAGTATTGCGAAATTCCGATAACATTCCGCGAATGGGCGCAGCGATCTCGGCCGGACTGAGTCCAGCCATTGCAACCTGATAAAGCAAAGGCTGAAACAGATGATGATTGCGGCGATCGATCAGCATGACGGATACGGACGGGCACCGTCCGAGGATCCTGGCCGCGTTGATGCCAGCAAAGCCGCCGCCGACAATGACGACCTGTTTGCGTTCTTTTGTTTCCATTATTGACTTATTTCCCCATTAATTTTCGGGCTGCCTGGCGGACCCGCATCGGATATGACGTCTGCATCGGGGCACGAATCAGCTCCGGTTTGGGTAGTGCTCGCAAAACCCTGGTCAGTGCGGTTCCATTTAGACGGGGATTGCTGAGCAGGGCTCTCTGGACCTGCGCATTTTTGAGCCAGACATTGTTGCCGACAATGACCTCGATCAACGGCTGCGGCAGGTTGCCATTACGGGCTATTGCCGCTACTTCAGGCGCGGTCAAGCCGTTGTTTTTCAGCAGCTGATCCCAGACTGAAATGCCGAAACGCCGCTCCAGCGCGACCCGTTCAGCAACATTGGCCTTCAATGCCATTTTCTGGGCTTCCGACACAGACAACCCGCGGATTCGTTCCTGGGCAGTTCGACCGGTTGCATTGGCTGGGCCAACGTCCTGATCGCCCTCACTTGCTACGCCAGTCAACTGCAACTGCCGCATCAGGTCATCGCCGATTGGGTCAAGCTCGATGCCGGTGCCGGCAGCGGGGCCCTCAGGCTCCAGCCAGACGACTTCGCCGGACAAGTCATAGGTCATGTTTCTGGCCGGGTGCTTGATCCTGACGCTGCAACGCTGCCGTAGTTCTCCAGCCACCTGGCCTTGGACAAACAGCCTTTGGCTGGAAATACACTCGTCCAGGATCTTTTTCAGATCTTCCGTGGTATCCGGCGTCACACTGATTTCAAGCGCATCCGGCACCCGGGCCCCTTTGGGAACAGTTTCGCCCGCATTTTGTCAGGGTAGCACGACGATCCATTGTGCCGTCGATCCATTCTTGTACAGCGGAAAATAACCGGGGGCCTTTCGTTCAGGTCTACACGTCCGGTCTGTCGTTTTGCGTCCCTTGGACTGCGAGTACGGAAGAAGGATCCGACAGATCAGGACCGGGCGGAGTCTCCGGTGTTGCCGGTTCCAGCAGCCAGGTACCAGCTGATGTGCTGGATTAATTTGTCCGTGTCATCGGTTTTTTCGATGTAGCCGTCGGCACCTGTTTCCAATGTCAAACCCGCCAGGACATCCTCGGGAAGGCCCGAATGCAGGATGATCGGGATGTCCCTGGTAGC
This sequence comes from bacterium, assembly GCA_041623475.1. GTDB lineage: Bacteria > J088 > J088 > J088 > J088 > JBFJWU01. The sequence goes on from JBFJWU010000214.1 coordinate 1,543, forward strand.
GGCAGCAGCCTTGAGGGCACGAGTCGCACTGGCACCTTCCTGCTGGTTCATCGCGAATTCGACATCCATCAGGATCAGGTCGCAACCGGATTCGGCCAGCTTGCGCGCTGCAAACACGGTGTTGGCCGTCTTGACCCGGTGGCCGGCGGCTTCAAGCGCATCCGCAGTTTTCGTCAGGATAAATTCGCTGTCATCCAGCACCAAGACAGTGTTTGATTCGGCCACGCTCACCTCCCGATAAGTAATTCCATTGTGCGTGGCTCCATTGTTCGTGTCAATAAAACGATGTTTGCAAAGGTCTGACCATTTATCTGGAGGCTTTCGGCTATGCTTATCGTGGGGACGGAGGGTATCCCGTGGCAAAGACTGGAATCGCGATAAGTGTGGCGTTATTGTTGGTGTCCGTACCGGTAGCCGCCCAGCAGTTAAATCAGGTGCATGTTCGTGGACCTGTATACATGCTGCAGGGTAAGGGCGGAAATATCGGCGTGTTTGCGGGGCGCGACGGTTTTACGCTGATCGATGATCAGTACGCCCCGGCCAATCCTCAAATTATTGCGGCTTTGAACAAGATCAAACGACAACCGGTTCGCTGGGTTATCAATACACATTGGCACGGCGACCACACTGGTGGCAACGAACAATTGGCACTTGGTGGCGCGATGATCGTCGCACATCGAAATGCTCGGCAGCGATTGTCGACCGACCAGACAATGGAGTTTTTTTCCAGGACTGTCCCGGCATCCCCCGATGCAGCACTGCCGGTATTGACGTTTACGTCGGACATCCGTTTTCACCTGGACAACGAAACTGTCGATGTTGTCCACGTCGCCAATGCCCACACAGACGGCGACAGCCTGGTTTTTTTTGCACGTGCCAACGTGATCCACATGGGCGATACGTTTTTTAACGGCAGTTTTCCGTTCGTCGACGAAAGCTCTGGCGGTTCGATATCGGGAATGATCGATGCCGTTGACCGGGCCCTGAGTCTGGCGGACGAGCAAACACTGGTGATCCCCGGTCACGGGAGCCTGGCATCCCGGGTTGAGTTGCAGAATTATCGAGACATGCTTGCGACGGTGCGGTCCCGGGTTCATGACTTGAAGAACCAGGGTAAGTCGTTGCACGAGATTGTCAGCCAGGATCCGACAAAAGGCTATGAGTCCTTTGGCGATGGATTTATCAAATCGGATGACTTTGTCCGGTTTGTGTTCAATGGCGTGGGGACGACATTGTGATCGCTGCGGACGATGTCGCGGCAGCGGAACACGCCTACTCAATTATCGAAACCGGACAGGTATTGGTCGTTCGTCATCCTCGCCTGGGTGATCGGGCCCTGGGCCGTACAATTGTCTGCGAAATGTTCGAACTGCTGGACCGTTTGACCGAATCAGGCGGCCGTGCTGCCTGCTACCACGACTCATTGAATATCGAAACCGTCGACTACGGTTACACGGTCGAATTTGCCAAACTGGGAAACCGATATGGAGACCGCGTCATGCACGTTGCCGCCGTTGACAAGCCGTGGCTGCGAGTCCTTGGACGCGCCGGGGCGATCCTGGGCGGCGTCGACACGAAGTTCGCGCCGACCGAAGAAGCGGCACTCAAGGTCCTGGCCTCTGCCGGATTCGATTTGGAACTGTCGTGAATCACTACGCCGACATGGTTGAGAACGGCCGGATGAACGGTCTGTCATGAAAATGAGTTGGCCGACGCTGCTGCTTGCGGCACTGTTTCTGTCGACAATGGCCTGTGAAAACGGTGATTCTGGTTCCTCTGATTTGACACCGGTCAACTGCCAGGGGGTCGCCCGATCCGCCTCGGTCTCGTTTACGGGCAAGCCGGATGGGGACACCTGCGCATGGCTGGGGATTCCGTTTGCTGAACCGCCGACCGGCAACAAGCGCTTTCGGCCTGCCCAGTTGCTGGCCTCGTCCGGAGACATCGATGCAACCCGGTTGGGCAACGACTGTATCCAGGACCAGAGCGTCATGACCGAACGGGAAATTTCTGAAGATTGCCTGCAACTGAATGTCTGGGCGCCCGGGCAAAGCCGGGACGGCCAGCTGCGGACCAACCTGCCGGTGATGGTCTGGTTCTACGGCGGTGGATTTGTGATGGGGAGCGCCAACTGGTCTTTGTACAACGGCGCCAATTATGCCCGGGATGGTGTGGTGCTGGTCGCTGTCAATTACCGGCTGGGCGCACTGGGGTGGGCGGCGCCTCCAGGTGTGACGGATGCCGACGGCACTGTGCTTGCCGGCAACCTGGGACTGACGGATCAATTGACGGCGCTGGAGTGGGTCCAGCAGAACATCCGCCTGTTCGGGGGCGACCCGGACCGGGTGACCATCTTTGGCGAGTCTGCCGGGGGCTGGAGCGTTTGCGCGTTGCTGGGTGCAGGTGCCGCCGACAAAGGATTGGTTCATGGTGCAATTATGGAAAGTGGTGCCTGCTTTGTGGCGACCCCGGCCAGTGCGCAGACGTTCGGTACCGAGTGGCTGGACAAAACGAGCTGCCCCAGCCACGGATTCCCGGCAATGGACTGTTTGCGGGATTTTTCGGCAGAGCAACTGAATGATCCTTATGGGATCGGGATGTTGTCCGGGGCTTTCCCGAATGTCGATGGCAAGCTGCTGTCGCAACACCCGATCGATTCCTTACGGGCGGGCGACGCCGCTGATATTCCGATGATGGCGGGATTTAATCACGATGAGCTGGAGGTCGCCGCGCTGGCGGACCTGGAGCTCGTTGCGATCCGGTTCGATAGCTGGCAAAAATTCTGGAGCGATGTCGAGGAAGCCCTGGGGCGGGATGATCGGATCCGGATGCAACAGATCTACCCCGAGGACGGTTTCGAAACGCCCTTTGATGCAGGCCAGGCGATGGTTGTCGACCAGGTGTTTGGTTGTGCCGCCCGGGACGCGGTCGCAGCCCAGGCCAGCCACGGCGCGTCGGCGTATCTGTACCGGTTTGCCTTGACGCCAGAGGTGTTTCCGCTGGAGGAGTATATTGGCTCGTTCCATGGGCTGGAAGTGCCGTTTGTTTTTGGCAACCTGGAACTGGTTGCGCCCGTCCTGGGGACCGACCAACAACTGGAAACGGCGGTTTCTTTTTCGCGGCAGATTCGTCGTTACTGGACGCGGTTTGCCGCAACCGGGAATCCGAATGGTGGCGATGATCCATTATGGCCGCGATTTTCCGAGGCCGAATCTGCACTGGAATTACGGCCCCAGTCTTCTGTGACCCGTGGCTTCCTGACCGATCGCTGTGCGTTCTGGAACAAACGGTTGCCAGGGGATATCAATTCCCGGGTTGACTGGATCCTGGATCATATACCGGGACAGGATGATCCGTCGTTTTTCAAGGGCCGTCGCTGAGGTGGTTTTCGGGCTGCAATCTATTTGAACAGGCCGCTGCCAAAATCCGCGGCGACGTCCACGCACCAGACACTGACGCCGTTCAGGTCGTCCAGGGATTGCTGGTCGGTCAGGACAAAATACAGGGTTTCGCCGTCATATCCACCGTTACGAATCAGGTCGGGGCCGATGGGAAAGCCTGCAGAGTAATCGCCACCGATGCCGCCATATAGGCGCACATCGATTCCCGCACCGTCGTAGTAAAAGTTGTCCATTCTTATGGTGCAATCGTTCAGAATGGTTGCCGTACCGGCGACACCGTGAAAAAACGTTTCCAATTCCGCAGTCTGGCCGACGATCGGATGGGTCTTGGCGCAGTCACCCGGCGTATCCAATCCCGCGATTCCGGTTGAAATCGGCTGGGTGCCCTCGGCAGTCGACAGGTATGCAATGATGTCAGCCAACTCCTGGTCCGAGAGTCGGTCAACGGACCAGAACGGCATTCGTCCACCGGTCAGGCCGTCATAAACCGGACTGGATTCCAGACCACTTGTCCGTACCCGTCGCGCAATATAGTCTGCGCCTCCCTGTGCTGCCAGCAAGTCGCCCCGCAGTCCGGGAGCCAGATTGGTTCCTGATGCATCGATGCCGTGGCACGCAGCGCACGTTGCGTTGAATATGCTGCGTCCGGTTTCCGAATTTCCGGAAAGTTGCGGAGGCTCCGTCAACCCAAGTTGAAAAGTGACCGGTTCCGTGTGGTCAGGCGGCAGTGATTGAAGCCATCCGTACAAGTCGATCCAGTCTGTATCGTCGCTGGTCCAAAGGCGGGTGTTCATCCATTCGCTGCGGCAGCTGTTAACCGCTTCCAGCAGCGAAGCGACGTTTCCGTTCTTGTATGTCGGACGATCCGTGCTGCCGGCCAGCGGGTGACCGGCCCGGCGGAATGGATCGCTGGATGGTTCTGATATCGCGTGGCAGGTCGAGCACGCGAACGTGTTTCCGTTTGGGTCCGGGTTGTCATAGACTGCCCGCCCCCGATCATTGGTCTGGCCACACGATACGAGAATCGCGAAAGACAGGGCCCCAAGGGCCGACATCCCGTTCGTCCAACGCACCTGCTACCTGACCCCGACTGTTGGCAATGACTTTGCAGGCGCCGCCGAATAGCGCTGCAA
>JBFJWU010000215.1:0-6073 GCA_041623475.1 bacterium
CGGGTGTCCCGGACGGTGAGGTGTACGTCTGGCGAGGGGTTGGTCGTCAGCCGAGGAAAACGCTGCCGCGACCAGCCAATTGGTCGTATATCATTTCGTGAATTACTCGTCGGACCTTGAGGGTTAATTCGTTGACAAGGATTTCGTTGTCGACATCATCCGGCCCGTACTCGAGGGGAAAATCCATGGGCTCGCCAAACTGGATGGTCCACTTGGTTGGCAGCGGTATCAGTCCGGCCAGTCCGAACAATGGAAATGTCGGAGTAATTGGAACGTACGGCAGGCGCAGCGGTTTGGCCAGGAAGTTGGCGTTGCCAATAATCGGATGGATCTCTTCGGCCCCGACGACGGCAACGGGGACAATCGGGCTGCCGGTGCGCAGCGCCAGTTTGATGAACCCGCCGCGGCCGAAACGCTGCAACTGGTAGCGGTGCCGGTAGTGCTTGCCAAGGCCTTTGACACCCTCGGGAAAAACCGCGGTCAGCTGGTCGTCGTTGAGGAGGCGAACGGCGTTGTCCTGGCTGGCGCGAACGCCGCCATAACGGTACATCAATGTCCCGAGGACCGGAAAATAAAAGACGAAGTTCTCGACCAGGAATCGGACAGTACGGCGAGCAGGATGCTGGACGCGCACCGCGTGTTTGATCATGGCACCGTCATAGGGCAACATTCCGGAGTGGTTGGACACCAGCAGGGCCCGACCACCGGCGGGAATGTTATTGACGCCCGTAGCGTCGACACGCCACCATTTTCGATAGAAGAAGTCGGCCAATCGTTCGGCGCGCTCTTCAAAAACCGGATCGAGGCCGAACGGGTCGACGGTGACACTGCGGTCGGCAAAGAGGATCTTGTTCCAGGCCTCGTAATAGTAGATCGGCGACATAAATCGCAATGTTGATCCGACCAGGTCCAGGAATTCGTCAAAGACTCCCGGAGACGGGGGGCCATCGGGCAGGGGCAGTGATCGCAGGTGACGGAAAGCATCGGCCAGTCGGTCCTCGATCGCCGCAACATCAACCTGGCGAGCCGTCGAGTTCTGTGTTGGACCAGCGGGCGGTGTCGCCGCGGCTTTCGTCGCAGGACGTTTTGCACCTGGTTGTGATTTTCTGGCCGCCGCCGTTCGGGGTTTGGTTGCCGCTGGTTTTGGGCCGCCGTTTGCCTTGGGGCGTTTCTTAGTTGGCCGGGACCCGGGAGCTGTCTTCGAGCTTGAGCGCACATCAGGTGCCATGCCCAGAGCGGCGAACGGATCTGTTCCCAGTCGACTGTCGGATTCTGTATTTGGGTTTGCCATGGCTTTTCCTGTCTGTTCTTACGATACCACCGGCGCCAGACCGGTGTCGATTTTGCCTGTGGCCCTATGGGTGTGTTGACGACATTTCCGGTGATCTCGGCAGACGGCGCGGAAAACACCCTGCCAGGCGCCCAATTTTGGCGGCCACGGGCACGGCCCGCCCGCGCAGTGTACGGGTCGGATTGGGTCGAGAAAGTGGCTCAGGCGGCGATTGTGGGGCTTGTTTTTCGGGTGAACCCCGGAAAAATAATGAACACAGTCAGTTTTGTGGAATCCACGTTTCGAATGTGAACGAGTGGGCGTGACGGTCGTCGGCTGGATGATCGCGTGTGTCGACCCGTTGCCATTTTGACCAGTCAACGTCGGGAAAATAGATATCGCCATCGATCTCGGCATGGATCCGGGTCAGCAGGATCTGGTCCGCGATGGGAAGGGCCAGCCGGTACACCTGGGCACCGCCAATGATCATGACCGTGTCGCCGGCGGCGAGCTCAACGGCCTGTTGAAGTTCGTTGGCGACGTCGGCGCCGTGGGCGACGAAATCGGGTTGCCGGGTCAGGACGATGTTCTGGCGTCCAGGTAGCGGACGACCGTTCATTGCATCCCAGTTGCGACGTCCCATAATGATTGGCTTGCCCATCGTCGATTGCTTGAAGAATTTCATGTCGTCGGGCAGGTGCCAGGGCAGGTCGTTGTCGCGACCGATCACGTTGTTTGTTGTAACAGCGGCGATCAGGACGACTGTCTTTGTGGGGGTTGGCATCAGACGGCGACAGGCGCCTTGATGGCCGGATGCGCCTGGTAATCGACCAGGGTGATGTCGTCGTAGGTAAATTCAAAGAGGTCGGTTATGTCCGGATTCAGGCGGATTTGCGGCAGTGCCAGAGGCTGGCGTGACAGTTGTTCCCGGGCCTGGTCCAGGTGGTTGGTGTACAGATGAACATCGCCAAAGGTATGGACAAAATCGCCAGGCTGGAGCCCGACGACCTGGGCGATCATCAGCGTTAACAGGCTGTAAGACGCGATGTTGAACGGGACTCCAAGAAAGTAATCGGCGCTGCGCTGGTACAGCTGGCACGACAGGCGACCATTTGCGACATAAAACTGAAACATCGTGTGGCAGGGGGGCAGGGCCATGTCCTCGATAAAGGGAACGTTCCAGGCCGACACCAAGATCCGCCGCGAGTCGGGATTGTTGGCCAGCTGGTCAAGGACGCGCTGGATCTGGTCGATATGGCCGCCGTCGGCGGTCGGCCAGGATCGCCACTGGTAGCCGTAGACCGGACCCAGGTCGCCGTTGTCGTCAGCCCATTCGTCCCAGATGGTTACGCCGTTGTCGTGCAGGTACTTGATGTTGGTGTCGCCGCGCAGGAACCACAGCAGCTCGTGAATGATCGACCGGAGATGGAGTTTTTTGGTGGTGACGACGGGAAATCCCTCGTTCAGATCAAACCGCAGTTGCCGCCCGAACAGGCTGAGTGTGCCGGTACCGGTGCGATCGTGCTTTTCGGCGCCCGAATCGATGATTTCCTGCATCAGTTCCAGGTATGGGCGCACTAAAAAGCCTTTCGTGGCAGCGGGTTAAATGATCCTGGCCGATCCGGCTGCGTGATCGCCAGCGGGGCGTAAGACAGTTTACTCAATTTCGCCGACGGTGTTCCAGCGGCCCGCGGCCAGGGCGCGGAACCGGTCACTGGCGGCGTCAAAATCGGTGTGGCGGGTCAGGAACGGGGCCGCGCCGCCCAGTTCATCGAGATGTTCGAGGCCGTCGCGACCGAACTCTGCGCGGATCCACTTCGCAAAAAAATGGGCCTCGCGTTCCCTGAAAGTCCGATCCGCATGGGTGCAGGATGCTGCAATATCGGTGGTCAGTTCGTCCAGCCCCTGGCCGTCAATGGTGCTGGTACGAAAGATGGGCAGGTCAGGGTCCGGGTCATCCGGGCGCGCCAGGCCCAGGGTACTGCGCAGCATATGGTAGCTCTGTGCTGCCGCTTCGGACTGGTCGGCTTTGTTGATGACAAAGACGTCGGGGATTTCCATGATCCCGGCTTTCATAAACTGGACGTGGTCACCACCCAGTGGCTGCAGGACCAGGTATGTCCGGTCGGCGAGCAGGCGGATGTCGGTTTCGCTCTGGCCAATGCCGACGGTCTCGATAAAAATGTAATCGAACAGGTGGCGCAGCAGGCGGCAGACCTGGAATGTCCGGCGACTGAGGCCGCCGAGGTCAAGGTCACTGGCCTGGCTGCGAAAAAACAGGCGCGGTTCGTCATGGGCGAACTGGACACGGGTCCGGTCGCCCAGCAGGCTGCCGCCGGACTCCTGGCTGGTTGGATCGACCGCCAGGACGCCAATCGCCTGGGCGTCGGTCTGGTCCAGTAGACGGGTTGCCAGGGCACCAATCAACGAGGATTTTCCCGCCCCCGGTGTGCCGGTGATGCCGATAAACGTGCCGCGGGACTGTTTGTCGCTGTTTCCCAGTTGGTCGAGGACGTAACGTCGCCGTTGTGCGGCCTCCGGGCGGTTGTCCTCAAAAACGGAAATCAGCCGGGCGACGGCATATTTCTGCCGTTGCCGGGCGTCAGCCAGGAGCTGATCCAGCTCAGGTCTCAACAGGTGTCGGCCAGTAGCGGGTGTGACACCTAGACCGGTGTGCCGGCACGGGATTCAAGGAGCTCGACGATCTGCGCCATGATGTCGACGATCTCGAAGTCGGCGGGGGTAAAGATGCGTTCGATGCCCAGGTCGCGCAGGCTGTCAAAGTCGTCACGGGGAATGATGCCACCGATCACGACGGGGATCTGGCCACTGGCACCAGCGTCCTTGAGGCCATCCATGATCTGGCTGGCCAATTCCATATGTGAGCCGCTGAGAATCGAGACACCGATGACATCAGCGTTTTCCTCGACAGCGCTGGTGACGATGTCCTCGGGGCTCAGGCGAATGCCCGAATAGATGACGTCAAATCCAGTGTGGCGGGCGCTGACAGCGATCACCTCGGCACCGTTGGAGTGACCGTCGAGACCGGGTTTGCCGACGACGATGCGGGGCCGGTGGCCCAGCGCCTGGCTGAGGGCATCGACTCGCTGGCGCAGGTCGGTCACCTGGTTGTTTTCGATGGTCAACTGCTGGCCCTCGATGCCCGTCGGCGGGCGATATTCGCCGAATACCTTGCGCAGGGTTGCGGCCCACTCGCCGGTCGTGACACGGGCCAGGGCGCAACGGATCGATGGCTCCATCATGTTGGTATTATCGCGGGCCGCCTGTTCCAGTTCGGCCAGTGCGGCCTGGGCCTCGCTGTCATCCCGGTTGTCGCGGGTCTGGTCCAGCTGGGCCAGCGTATTGGCAGCCGAATCGGCATCGACCTTGAAGATACCGCCATCGTCGCCGCCCAGCAGTGGCGATGGCAGGCCGTCGGTCCATTTGTTGACGCCCACGACGGTAATTTCACCGGCGTTGATGTCGCTGATTCGTGCAGACATTGATTTGACCAGTTGCGTCTTCATGTAGCCGGACTCAACCGCCGGCTGGATGCCACCCATTTCGAGGACACGGTCGATTTCGGCGCGGGCTTCGGCCTTGAGGGCGTTGACCTTGGATTCGATCACAGGACTGCCGTCAAACAGGTCCGGGTACTCGAGCAGGTCGGTTTCATAGGCAAGGATCTGCTGCAGCCGCAGTGACCACTGCTGGTCCCAGGGGCGAGGCAGGCTGAGGGCTTCGTTCCACGCTGGAAGCTGGAGGGCGCGACAGCGCGCATTGCGGCTGAGGGTGACGCCCAGGGTTTCGATCAGGATCCGCCAGGCATTGTTTTCGGGCTGGGGTTCGGTCAGTCCCAGTGAGTTGACCTGGACACCGTAGCGAAAACGGCGCATTTTCGGATTCTGGACACCGTAACGTTCGGCGGTGATTTCATCCCACAGTTCAGTGAAGGCCCGCATCTTGCACATTTCCTCGACAAACCGGATGCCGGCATTGACGAAAAAGCTGATTCGGCCGACAATCTGTTCGAACTGTTCGTGGGAAAAGTGGCCGCGTTCACGGATCAGGTCAAGGATCGCGATTGCGTTGGACAGGGAATACGCCAGTTCCTGGACTGGTGTGGCACCGGCTTCCTGCAGGTGGTAACTGCAGACATTGGCGGCGTTCCAGTTGGGAATCGTTTCCAGCGCATATTCGTACATTTCGGCGATGATTCGCAGGCTGGCCTGGGGCGGAAAAATGTAGGTCCCGCGAGCCAGGTATTCCTTGACGATGTCGTTCTGGGTGGTGCCGCGCAGGAGCGCCGGGTCAATGCCGCGTTCACGGGCGAGGGCAACGTAGAGCGCCAACAACCACATGCTGGTGCCGTTAATGGTCATGGACGTATTCATCTGCTCAATCGGGATCTGGTCGAACAGGACGTGAAAGTCGTCCAGGGAGTTAATCGGGACGCCGACCTTGCCGACTTCTGGTCGGGCGATGGCGTCGTCGGACGAATAGCCGCATTGGGTCGGCAGGTCAAACGCGATTGATAATCCGGTCTGTCCGGATTCCAGGTTCTGGCGGTACAGTTCGTTGCTGGCGCGGGCGTTGGTATGGCCTGCGTAGGTTCGGAAGATCCAGGGACGGTCGCGGGTGGGGTTACCGTCGGGATCGGTCAATTGGTGTTTTTGTGGTGAGTCGCTCATGGGGTCAGTCGCCCTCCGTTGGTTGGCTGGACGCTGTAAAAGCGTTATTCAGGCTGGGTTCAGGATAACAAACACCGGGCGGTTTGCGGTTGGGGTCGATGTTTCACGTGAA
>JBFJWU010000216.1:0-5983 GCA_041623475.1 bacterium
CGACGAGGGCATCACCTGGAATCCGGTGAGCAACGGCTGCGATTTCCCCAACGACGCGCCGTTGACCACCATTGACGCGGACCGGACCTGGCGCCCACTGTCATACGATCTGTCCCCGTGGGCGGGCCAATGGGGTGTATTGATGTTTTCGTTCGATACGGATGACGGCTGTTGCGGCGGCGACGACGGCTGGTACCTGGACGATGTCCGTGTGAAATAAGCTAAGCTGTTTTTACCGGTTAACTGCAAGCCGCCTGGTCGCAAGATCAGGCGGCTTTTTACTTTGTTACTTTGGAAACGCAATGAACAGGAAATTCCGGGTTTTTGTCACAACGCTGGCGCTGGCCGTTTCTGGTTGTGCGTCGATTTTTCGGATGCCGCCGTTGCCCCCGGACATGCCGGAACGGGCGTTGGTACGGGACCTCGCCCGGATCGCCGATGCGCGTGAGCAACTGGGCTGGTTTATTGACGAGCTCGAAGTAAATGAGGCGATGGAGGATGTCCTGAAGACGGTTTGTCGGGTCGAGGACAGCGGCCGTCGCCGGGCGATGGGCTGGCTGGGTGCCGAAATCCTGCGGCAAGGAGGACCAATTGAGCAGGCCTTTGTTGACAACGGCAACAGCCTGGATTCGCTGGAGACGCTGCTTCTGTTAAGCCGGACACAGGGGCTTCTGAATGCTGCGGAGTTCAGGGTCCGCCGCGGGGATTGCCCGTTCTGGCTGCCGCGCGAGCCGGATTTTCGTGAGGTCCAGGGTGAGTTCCGCAAATGGATTCTGTCCGTTGAAGGCGGCGGCCGGTTTTATGGCGGGCTTGAAGCCGGCGAGCCGGGCTACGGTGGGGGCGGTGCCGGACGGGGGTTGATTGGCTATGGAATTCGCGACCGGCTGTCTGTCCTGGGGGCCATCGAAGGCGGTGGCGTTGCCAGAATCTCAGGTCTGCTGAATGACAGCTCGGACGAATCCACGATTATCATCGTTGGCGCGATGCCAGTGGTTGTTCGTTATTACTATCTGGCCGAGTATCTGGAGGCCGAACTGGGGCCGATGGGATTCTATTATCAGTCAAGCAACGAGTTCCAATGGGGAATCCGCTCGGGCTTTTCAATTGGACTTACCCAGAAACGTATCAAGGGCGTCGCCCCCGGCCTGGCATTGTCAATCGTCTACGACATGGCGCCGCCAGGGAATGGTCGCGAATGGATGCACCAGATCAGCGCCGGACTGAAAGCGGCGTTTTCTTTGGGTCTTTACCGTGACGCCGCAATGTAGGGCCAGTGCGCCTATTCCTCAGGCAGGGGCGCGATCCAGGAGGGTCCCTCGATCACGGTCTGTTCGGGAATATCTGCAATTGTCACCGGATACCAGTTTCGTTTGGTCGTCGGATTTTCGAACATGCAGTTACCACCACTGGACCAGCTGACGGGGTCGAATACTTCAAAATCGTCGTTGGGATCAATACGAAACCATCTGGTTGGGGATGCATTGTTGTCAATACTGCGCCAGATATTGAATTCGACATCGTTGACCGGAACATATCCCTGGCCCTTGCACTCAGACTGACGGTAATAAACATCACCGGCCACAGGCCAGGATTTGCCCGATTCAACCAACAGGAATCGCGTCAGGCCATGGCCCGGGACCCGAGCCACAATGCCGGCACTATCGACGGCGACCGCCTCGAATCGGGGGTTTTGGGTCCGGTCGTAGATCCAGAGGGATGTGGCACCATTCAGTCCCTGGCGCGCGACATCCTCGACGGCAGTAACCCTGGACTCCAGTTGCAGGACGCGTGCCTGCAGCTTTTCGTAGGTCACCAGATCAACCGTATCGATCGCAATTCCGTTATCGCAACCGGCGACCAGCAACAAAATCAATCCAGCAATTATTCGCACGTACGGCCAGCCCCTGCGTTCACTCCGGCGACACCAGCCTGATTGGGCCAAACCGGCTCCGAAGTGGAATTTGAATTCAGAACAGCCAATATTGTAAAGGTTTCCTGATGTCTGCCGCCGTGATCGAGGTCACGTCTCCAGCCACTTGCGGACCCGCGCTGGTCCGATCGTCTCGCCATCGCGTTTCATTTCCTGGACGATCTGGTCAACACGCCACCCCTGTCCATGTAGCTCGGCGACTTTTCGTCGGCGCCAGCGGGATCGGCGCATTTTGCACGCATCTCCGCACCAACGCTGATCGGACCGTGTGGCAACAAAGACCCGTCCGCACATCGAGCACTGACAAGGCGCGACCATACCGCCGTGTTCCCTGGCCAGGCAAAACCATGCCGCAGCCAGAAGGCCCCTGGGTTGCCATTGGACGGATTTGTTGTCCATCACCAGCCGTCCGAACAAACGGCTGGTAATGGTTTGATCGAGGTCGCCGTCGGCAATGGTTTCCGAACCAGCAGCGGCCCAGGCCCTTTGATGTTTTACGTCCATGTGGTCGATTGCACGGCGCAGCGCATCCAGTTCCTGTCGCCACAAAGCGACGGGTTCACAGGCAACAACCCTGGCGACTGTCCCGTGCGTGGGAGGAACGACATTTCGGACCAGTGGAACATTCAGGAAACCAAAATACTCCACTGCGCGCGCGATCGAAGGTGGATCTGGTGGTATTGCGGCCAGATCCCTGTGAAGCCCGGGAATCGCGAGACTGTCATAGGCGACAAATCCGGGCAGGTTATGGCCCGATCCCGGATTCGCCAGTACCCTGCGGACATTCAACTGGTCCTCGTGGTCCGGAAGCCCAATTACGGTCAGCGGATTGCTGGCCCCGTCCCAGGCCTCCATAATTCGGGGCAATTCAGCCGGCCGATACCATGTCCCGTCCAGCGTGATCATAAGCCTTTGCCATCATTTAGAATTTCTATTGCCAGCATTTTATACTATGTCCGTTTTCAATTTCTTCAAGACAACAAACATCGTTACGTTAAAAGTATCACGAAAACGTAACATGATCAAGCAGTACTTTAAAGGGTTGCCCTGAAAGGGAAATTCCGAGATTGCCGGGAGTCTGTCGGACTGTCAGAGTGGCGTCCAACTCGTTACGTTTAAAGCATTATAAAAACGTAACGACGCGACGTTTCGGCATCACCGTATCCGGCCTCTGGTGCCGCAATGTCCCGTGTTGAAAGTGAATAGCGGCCAAAGGTCCCTGCCAAGCCTCAACATGGTGCTTGATAAACTGGACTCGTTCGCCAGCAGGTGCAATGTCGGGCGCCGGTCGTGGCCGTCAGTTGGCCAGAATGCCCTGGACTTTGCGAGTGAAGGACTCGGGATCGTCGCCCTTGCAAATAAACCCGTCGGCCTCGGCGGCCTGGGACAATTTTGCCAGTTCTTCTTCGGGCTTGGCCGAGTAGAGGACAATCTTGGTCCGGGCTGCACTTTGCAGCTGTTTGAGCTTGCGGGTTGTTTCGGCCCCGTTTTCGGCACCCATCTCCACATCCATCAGGACCAGATCGGGATGGAAAATATCGAGAAGGTGGGTGATCCAGACCGTTTCAGCCGTCAGGACGCTGTATCCTGCAGACTCCAGCGCATCCTTGGTCCAACCGAGGATAAAACTGCTGTCATCAACCACCATAATCCGCTGTTTCATAGGCTTATGGGCCCTCCGGGCAGTCCCCAAAATTCCATTCTACAGGATCGTGCCGGACCCGCTGTTGCGCCGGGAAATGGCAACAATCGAAACGACAATCAACGCCGAACCAATCACCATTGACAGCGAAATCACGTCGCCAAAAATCAACGCACCCATTCCCCCTGCAAACAGAATCCTGGACAGAGATGCCACGCTTCCATCCACCGCAGTTGCGTACCGGTAGCCAAACGTAATCAGTAACTGGCCGCCGACGCCACAGACCGCCGCTCCAAACCATAACCCCCAGTCTGCGCCGACAAAAGTCGCCAGTTCCGGTACCCACGGCAAAAGCAACGCGCAACCCAGCAGCATGACCCAGAATACAATGACATCCGCTTCATCCCAGGCGCGTGCTTCCCGCAGCGCCAGCACTGCAAAGGCCGAGACGATCCCACACGCGAGGCCGACCAGGTCACCGGTGGCAAACTCAGATCCAAACGGCATTACTACCAGCAGGGTCCCCACAAAACCGATAACCAGGGCGACGACCTGGTGGACACCGGTTTGTTCCCGAACCAGTACCGGACCCAGCAGCCCGACAAAAAGCGGATACGTCATGTTCAGGATGTTGGCCTTGGTGACCGTTGTCATCTCGATCGCCTTGTAGAACAACAAAACCGCCGCGACGTTCAACGCGGCCCGAGCCAGGACCGTTTGCCATCGACGGGGCCGGAACCGCCGACGACCGATGCCCAGCCAAAGTCCCAGTACCAAAGCTCCGATCGAAAACCGGCCAAATGCTGTTACACCCGGGCTGATTCCATTCTGCGCGAGCATCTTGACCAGGACTGTTGCCACCGCAAACAGCACTGCCGATCCGACGATCGCAACGACGCCCGCGTAGCTGGTGGGCCGGCGACGATCAGCCATTGATGTTTCAGCGGTCATTTGCGATCATGTTGGTAAGCAACGCCAGCAAATGGATCCACATGAGCGAACCGATACGCATTGACCGCTGGGTCGACGACAATATTTTGCGGGTCGACCGGGAACCCGGGAAATCCGCCAAACCGGCCGATGAGTTCCAGCAGCAGTTGGTACGTGATGGTGTTCACTTCATGGTCTCCCTGTTGGGTGAGGCCCGTGGAATTGCTGCCGCGGGGCCGGGATGGCTCGGCGAAGTGCTGCGCAACGGTTTCTATCCGGATCATATGACCTTCCGGAAGTTGCCCTACCTGCCCGAACGCGCGGATCTGAAAATGCTAAAAGCCAAAAACCCGGACTGGACATTCCGGGAGGACTTTGATCCCCGACGGTGGGTTTTCGTTTTCCTGCACGGTTACATTGATAATACAGGTGCCGACCGGATTGCCTTTAAGCTGGCCAGCCTGGGTTACCAGGTTTACCTGGTTCGTTACCCGTTCCTGCGCAATGTCCGCCGGACAGCAGGGGAATTAAGCGAAATATTGCAGCAGATCAGCCGGCGCGAGCGCGGCAAGCGCCTGGTACCGATCGGGCACAGCCTGGGGGGGTTCGTCTGGGACCATCTGCTGCTGCACCGACCCGACATCGCCGAGCAATACAATATGCCGTTGTATATCCCACTTGGCAGTCCGCATTTCGGGACACTGGCCGCGTTCCTCGGCGTCGGTCAGAGTGCCAAGCAGATGCAGCCCACAAGTGACGTGGTCCTGGAACATCTGAATCGAAAATTCCCGAAGGACCTTGAAATATATCCTTTTGTCAGTCGATTCGACCTGCTCGTTCTGCCAATCGAGACCGCATTACTGAAACGTGGCGTCAACTACCTGCTTTCAGAAACCGGCCACATCGGGCAGGTTGTCAAGAACGAAGTCGTCCAGTCCATCGAGGAAATAATCGCGACACCACCGGAGCTCCTGAAGCAGCGGGCGGAGCGACGAAAGTTTTACCTGTCCAGCCTGGCAAATCTGTTGCGGCGGTTGCCTGCAAAGACCCGCAAACGCCTGGGAGTCGACGGCGTTTTGAATTACGTTGGTGCCAACGATACAACGACCGAATTCGATGTCCGAATCGTGCATCATGAACTTCGCCTGGGGCTGATCCCGCCGCTTCGACGTTAAGCGTCTGGTCAGTCACCGTTTCCCAGGGATTTCGCAAATCCCTGGCGAATCATCTTTTCGATCATGCCCTTCATGGGCTTACCCATCATTCCCAGGTTTATCTCAACGGAAATATCCTGGTCATCGACGACGATGGTGCCTGATTTGAGGACCGGGGCGGACAACCGACAAACGTTGTCGTCCCAGCTGACATTGACACCCATCTTGTCCGCCATCCGGGCGGTCATCTTTTCGGTGCCGCGTTTGGCTTTCTCGAGCGTTGAGCCGTGGGCCATCCTGATCGATATATCCGCCACGTTTAATTCA
>JBFJWU010000217.1:0-5955 GCA_041623475.1 bacterium
GGTCCAGTGTACAAACATAGGTAACAGTTTTGTTCGTATACATGGGTTACAGATTTGTAACCATTAGGCACGTCCGCCAAGGAGGTGCCTATGCCGTGGACCGAGGCAAGTGTAATGGATTCGAAGATACGCTTTATCAATGACGTGATAGCTGGCATTGACAATCACAGCGCACTGTGTCGCCGTCACGGCATAAGTCGCAAGACGGGTTACAAGTGGAAATCCCGTTACGTTCAGGAAGGTATTGACGGTCTTCGCGACGTAAGCCGCCGGCCACACGGACACCCGTATCAGACACCATATGCTGTGCGGGAAGCGATTTTAGAGCTTCGTCAGACGGGGATCATCAAGTTGGGTGCCCGTAAGATACGGCGTCGGCTTCAGGATCGATTCCGTCCTGATGAAATCCCCTCAGAGACAACGATAAACAAGATCCTGAAAGAAGCGGGGCTTGTGCAGTCGCGTCGTCGTCGCCGCCGTGTCAGCCCTGGGGATTGCGGCTACGGTCCCGGTGACCAAGCCAATGACCTGTGGAGCGCCGACTACAAGGGGCAATTCCTGCTTCGGGACCAGACCTGGTGCTACCCTTTGACCATTATGGATAGTACGAGCCGGTATCTTCTGAGCTGTACCGGGGTAGAGGGGACGGATCTGGCGAATGCGCAGCGAGTCTTCCGCCGCACGTTTCGAGAATATGGGATGCCGCGACGAATTCGTACGGACAACGGTGTCCCGTTTGCCAGCACCGCGACAGCCGGCCTGTCACGATTGTCAATCTGGTGGATCCGGCTCGGGATACTCCCCGAACGAATAGAACCGGGCAAGCCGCAGCAGAACGGCAGCCATGAACGAATGCACCAGACCCTGAAAAGTGCAGCGACCCGCCCGCCGTCACGGACGCTGCGTGCGCAGCAGCGACGGTTTAATCAATTCCAACGGGAATACAACAACGAGCGTCCACACGAATCCCTGGGTCAGGAGACACCAGACAGTCAATATGAAGTATCTCCCCGGCCTTATCCCGAGAAACTGCCGGAAATTGTATACCCGTCGTACTACGCGGTTTGTCGAGTGAACAAAAGTGGTCTGCTCTATTGGCAAGGACTTCGCATCTACGTAGGCAACGTCCTCGAGGGCCAGGAGGTGGGATTCTGTCAGGTGGCCGATGGAATCTGGCAAGGCTACTTCGGCCCAATTCAGCTAGGTCAAGTCAACCTGCGCGATGTAAGGAGAGGATCCTCTCCTTACATCAATATCGAAAAAGTGTAACCCATGTGTGTTTATAAAACTGTTACCCATGTACTTGACTTGGACACCTGGCTGGGGCCAGAGGAAATGAACTCGTTACCACTCGAACAGCATTTCCTTGCTCACGGGGCCGGTGCGGGGTCGGGTGGTTCGCCTGGGCGTGCGCGTCCGTGGGGTATTTCCGTGAGTTCCCTGAATTTTCTTCCCCTGTTCCCTGCCTCGAATCTATTATTTGTTTGTTAGTTTGGATCTGTGTCAATCCGTGTGATCTGTGGATTGGCTGTTCTGTCCTGTCTTCACTCCGTGCTCTCTGTGTGCTCTGTGGTGGGAAAACTCTTTTCTGCCCCCCCGCCTTTCCCCGTGCTCCCCGTGGTAAAGATCTTCTTTTCCTCCTCCGTGCCTCTGTGGCAATAATTCTTTCCGGTCTCTTCGTGGTAAGTGCCCCGAATTTGATCTAGAACTTGGAATAACCCCCGTCGATGACGATGGTGTCGCCGGTGTGATAGGCGCTGGCGGGGCCGGCCAGGTAGACGGCGATGGCGGCGAAGTCGTCGGCGGTGCCCCAGCGGCGGACGGGGATGCGGGGCAGGACTTTCTGCTGGAATTTTTCCCACTGGAACAGGGCGTCGGTCATTGGGCTTTCGATCCAGCCGGGCAGAATCGTGTTGGCGCGAATGCCATGGCGGGCGCATTCGACGGCGATCGACCGCATGACGGATACCAGTGCGCCCTTGCTGGCGGCATAGTGCTGGCCGCGGGGCTGTCCCTCCAGGGCCGCCAGGCTGGCGGTGGCGACCAGGGATCCGCCCTGGCCCCGTTCTGTCATGTGGTCGACAGCGGCGCGCAGGGTGTAGAACGCCCCATCCAGGTTGACCCGCAGGACACGTTTCCATTCCTGGGCGGTCATTTCGCGGAATGAACTGGCGGCACCACCGACGCCCGCATTGACAAAGCAGCTGTCGATCTTGCCAATGGCGGATACCGTTTCGGCAAAGGCCGCGTCGACCGCGTCTTCGTCGCCGACATCGCAGATAATCGCACCGACCCGCGTGCCATGGCGTTTCAGTTCCTCGACGGCACGGGTGTTTTTTTCGTGGTTGGTCCCCCAGATGCAGATATCGGCACCGGCGGCGGCCAGGCCGCGGGCCATTCCCAGGCCGATGCCGCTGTTGCCGCCTGTGACCAGTGCACAGTGACCGGTCAGGTCAAACGGGTTGGCTGCCGACTCGCTCACGACTTGTTAAACAGCTCTTTGAGCATCTGGTCAGCGGCAGACTTGTCCAACCCTGACTGGCCGATCTGGCCGCCGGGACCGAACCGGAACCAGTCGCACAGGTTGTTGCGATCACGGTCCTTGATAAAGTCCGCCTGGGTTTCGTTGCAATCGTTATGTTTGCCCGGCGCGTAATGGCCGCACTGGACGCAGGCGTGCAGGGCTTCTTCGCAGTGGGGGCATTCGTCACGAAAACCGACGCGATCCAGTTCCAGTGGTTTGCCGCAAAAGGCGCAATCGCCGGTCAGTCGGGGCATGGTTGACTGGCGTCAGGCGCCGGTCAGGGTGGACTCGACGGCCTCTTCCAGCTTGCGGTGCTTGGCGCCGGTCATGGCGATCTGGGCATCGAGGGTGGCGCCTTCTTCGACGACCAGCGCGGCGGTGGTCAGTTCGCCGCTGAAGACAGCGGTGGAGTGAAAATGAACACGGCCGGTGCATTCGAGGCGCCCGGTCACGGTTCCGCTGATCATCGCTTCGCCAACCTGGACCGTACCGTCAATCTCGCCAGTCTTGCCGATATGCAATGTATCCTGGCTGAAAATATTGCCGGTAAACTTGCCATCGATCCGGACCGCACCCTTGAATGTCAGTTTGCCGTCAAATTCGCTGCCCTGGTCGAGGAACGCATTCAGTCCGCTGGGACCGCTGGCGGCGACCTGATTGTTGCTGTCGTTGTTCTTCTTCATCGTTGCTGCTCCATTCGGGATCAGATATACCCTACACGCCCCGGAAATCGGGTGCACGTTTCTCGGACAGGGCCGCCAGGCCCTCTTTCATGTCCTCGCTGGGAAAGGTGATGGCCTGGGCCGCGGCCTCGCGCAGCAAGGCATCGTCCAGCCCACCATGTACAGATGCGTAGACCATCTGCTTGGCCAGGCGTACGGCAATGGGGCCAGCCTCTGCGATTCTGGTTGCCAGGTCGTTGACGGTTTCGTCCAACTGCACCTGGTCAACGGCGCGGTTGACCAGGCCCATCGCGGCTGCCTGGGCACCGTCAAAACGGCGGCCGGTCATCAGTAACTCCAATGCTGTCGGGATCCCCACCAGTCGCGGCAGCAACCAGGTGGCGCCCATTCCGGGACTCAGGCCGAGCGCCGTAAAATTGAGTGCAAGGATTGCATCGCTGGCCGCGACCCGAAGGTCACAGGCCAGGGCCAGGCACATGCCAGCACCGATGGCCGGGCCGTTGATGGCAGCAATAATCGGCTTACTGACCTGGCGAATGGCCAGGAAGCTGCGGTAAAAGTCAAGCATTTTTGGCTGGATCTCGCTGCCCGGCAGGGTCGTATTATGGCGCAGCATGTCCATGTCACCACCGGCACTGAACGCGTTGCCTGAACCGGTAATGACCAGCACACGAACGTTGTCGTCGGTGTCGGCATCCAGGGCGGCCTGGACCAGATCCCCGGCCAGGCTGGCGTCCATGGCGTTCCGCCGTTCGGGAACGTTCAGGGTCAGGCGGCAGACGTGGCCGCTGTCCTGGCGCAGGACCAGTTGGGGCATTGTGCCTACCGACCGCCAGGAAAGCCCGGGGGCAGGCCGCCGCCGCCACCCATGCCGGGAAAGCCGCCACCGCCACCCATCAGGCCCTGGAGCGCCCGCATCGGCGACTTGGACAATTGCTTCATCAACTTTTGCATGGTCTTGTAGCGTTTGAGCACGCGGTTGACGTCGCCGACGCTGGTGCCGCTTCCGGCTGAAATCCGTTTCTTGTGGCTGTTACCGATCAGCCGCGGATTACGACGTTCTTTCGGGGTCATTGAACGGATAATCGCCAGCGTTCGTTTGATTTCGGTCTCGGCCAGGCTGAGGTCCCGCATTTGTTTGGCCAGGCCCTTGCCGCCAGGAATCATGCCGAGGATGTTTTCCAGCGGGCCCATACTGCCCATCAGCTCCAGCTGGCGGCCAAAGTCTTCCAGCGAAAACTTGCCGCTCATCATCCGCTCGCCCAGCGCCTCGGCCTCTTCAGCGCTGACAGCGGCATCAAACTTTTCGGTCAGGCTTTCGATGTCGCCCATGTCCAGCAGTCGATTGACAATGCGCTGGGGGTCAAACGGCTCCAGGTCGGCATGTTTCTCGCCGACACCCATATACTTGACCGGAATACCGGTCCGGGCGCCAACGCTGAGGACCGCTCCGCCCCGCGGGTCGGCATCGACCTTGGTCAGGACAATACCCGTGGGTTTGACCGTTTCGGCGAATGCTTCGGCGGTCTGGACGGCGCTCTGTCCGGCCATGGCGTCCAGAACGTAAAGGATTTCCTGTGGGCGAACCTTGTCGCGAAGTGTGGCAATTTCATCCATCAGCTCACGGTCGATTGCCAGGCGACCAGCCGTGTCCAGCAGGACGACATCGATGCCCTGTTTGTCGGCTGCCTTGATCGCGGCCCGGGCCTCCTTGACCGGCTTTGACTGTGCGGTTGTACCCCAGACCGGGACATCCAGGGACTCACCGAGGATGCGCAGCTGGTCGATAGCAGCCGGACGGCGCACATCAAGCGGTACCAACATGACGGATTTGCCCTGGCCGGCCAGGTGGCGGGCCAGTTTGCCGACGGTCGTTGTCTTTCCAGTTCCCTGCAGGCCGACCAGCATTATGGCGCTGGTACCGCTGGACTTCAGGCGTAATGGCTCGGGCTGGCCGCCAAGGATCCCGATCATCTCTTCGCGCAATCCGTCCATGAAGCGAGCGGACGGGGCCGCGGAAGTATCCTGGTCAGGTGCTGACAGTCGTCGTTGCAGCCGGTCGACAAGCCGCGAGGTGACATCCGGATGGACATCCGAATCCAGCAGTCGGTCGCGGACGGTGCCGACAAACTCTTCGCGTGCGGCATCGGCGGATTTGCCGCCGACACCGCGAACGGCGTTTGAGATTCCTTCTGTCAAACGTTCAAACATCGTGCATTCATTTGCTAATGGGTTTACGTCGGGGAACTGATCAAGGATAATATTCTAATGAAACCGTTACCCAGCCGCCATCCTTTGCGCCGGATTTGCCTGATGTTACTGGCCTTTTCGGCCGGCTGCGTTGACCCGGTAGCGGTCCAGCATACGCCGGTCAGTGCCGGTGATACGACGTCACGACTGCCCGTGATCCAGTCCGCAAACCAGTCGGGCAACCAGACAACGATCGTCTTTTCCCGCGATATGGATCGCGACAGCGTGGCGGCTGCGACCCTGGTTTACAAGCTGCGGGACCACGCGTATGACGAGCTGAATGCTGCCGCCGACCGGGTCGCATCAGACCTGTCATGGCCGGATGATCGTACATTGACTGTGACCTGGGACGGCGACCCGGGTACGTATGTACTGCAGATTACCTCGGGGGCGCAGTCGGCCGGGGGGGCGTTCCTTGATGGACTGGCTCCGGGCGTGGTGGCCGGGATTCACCGTCCGGCCGATGATGGATTGGTCGCGCCGCGACCCTGGCGTTCA
>JBFJWU010000218.1:0-5920 GCA_041623475.1 bacterium
CCGCAAATGCCCACGGGAATCCCTGCTGAACGAGCCTTGTTAATCAGCATCTGGATCATGTCCTTGACCGCTTCATTGCGTTCGTCAAAAAGGTCTGCCAGCAAGTCCGAATCCCGGTCGATGCCCAGGACGAGCTGCGTCAGGTCGTTTGAGCCGATCGAGAACCCGTCAAATCGTTGCGCAAACTGGTCGGCCAGCAAAATGTTGACAGGCAGTTCGGCCATCACATAGACCTTGAGGCCATCCCTGCCACGCTCAAGCCCGGCATTTGCCATTGTTTCGAGGACTTTGTCCGCCTCGCCGGGCGTTCTGCAAAAAGGAATCATGACAATCACGTTGTCCAGGCCGATGGATTCCCGAACACGCTTTATTGCTTTGCATTCCAGCGCAAACGCGTCGCGGTAGCCGTCGGAGTAGTATCGGCAGGCGCCCCGGAATCCGATCATCGGGTTGCTTTCGACGGGTTCGAATTCGGCGCCCCCCAACAGGTCGGCATATTCATTGGTCTTGAAGTCGCTCATTCGAACGATCACCGGGTCCGGGTAGCGACTGGCTGCAATTCGCGCAATTCCACTGGCAAGACGTTCAACGAAATATTCTGACTTGTCAGTGTACGACCGAGTCCGTGCCGAGATCTGGCGTGTCACTTCCGGGTTATTGATGCGATCAGGGTGCAGCAATGCCATCGGGTGAATGCCAATGTGGTTTGTGATCATGAACTCCATACGGGCCAGGCCGACTCCGTCCGCCGGCAGTCGCCACCAGCCAAACGCTTCGTCCGGTGCGCCGATATTCATCATGATTCGTGTTCGGGTTTCCGGTATTTCCGACAGGTTGATTTCGGTTGTTGTGAAACTCAGGATGCCGGGGTATACGAATCCCTGATTACCCTCGGCCGTGGACAGGGTGATTTGCATGCCGTTTTCCAGGACGTGCGTGGCATTACCAGTGCCGACGACCGCCGGGATACCAAGCTCGCGACTGACGATTGCCGCGTGGCAGGTCCGACCGCCGTGGTCCGTGATGATTCCGGCAGCCTGCTTCATGACGGGTACCCAGTCCGGGTCGGTCATGGACGTCACCAGGAAATGTCCTGGTGGGAAATCTGCGATTTGTTCCGGGCCTTCGATACGGTAAACCTCGCCCGTCGCAACGTGCCTGCCAACTGCAACGCCCGTCAGGATTGGTTCTGGCGCGCTGTCCAGCTTGTATGCCAGGACACTGGTGCCGCTGGCTGTCGCCTGGACGGTTTCGGGCCGGGCCTGGACGATGTGTAACAGACCGGATTCGCCATCCCGCGCCCACTCAATGTCCATAGGGCGCCCGTAGTGTGTTTCAATCTGGCACGCCCATCGTGACAGTTCGATTATTTCGTCATCGGTCAGCACGAGTGCCTGGCGTTCAGTCCTGGTCGTCTGGATGCTGCGGGTTTTGCTGCCCGCACCGGTTCCGTAGACCATTTTGATTTCCTTGCGGCCTCGTTTCCTGTCAAGGATTGGTTTTTTGCGCGGCTGGTCAAGCAATGGTTTGAAAACCACATATTCGTCGGGGTCTACAGTTCCCTGGACCACATTTTCTCCCAGGCCCCAGGCTGCGTTAATGACGACAACGTCAGGGAACCCGGTTTCGGTGTCGAGCGTGAACATCACACCGGATCCGGACAGGTCGGATCGAACCATGATCTGAACGCCGACACTCAGGGCGACCTTTTCATGGGCGAACCCTTTTTGCTCGCGGTAGCTTATGGCACGATCGGTATACAGGCTGGCAAAACAGCGGTGGCAGGCATCCAGCAGTTGGGCTTTGCCCAGGATCGCCAGAAAGCTTTCCTGCTGTCCAGCGAAACTGGCATCAGGTAAATCCTCGGCGGTTGCGCTGGACCGTACCGCGACGGCAACATTTTCGCTGCCCGCTTCGGCCGACAACACCTCATATGCGTCCGCGATCTGGTTGGCAAGCTCGTCCGGCAGCGGCGTGCCCAGAATTGATTGTCGGATTTGCCAGCCAGTATCAGACAATGTCGCTTTGCCGCTGTGCATCTCGGCAAGCAGTTCGTTGATCCGGTCTTTCAGGCTGTCCTGCCCCAGGACCAGCCACCATGCCTCTGCGGTGGTCGCAAACCCATTCGGTACACGTATCCCCTGGCTGGCAAGTGCTCCCACCATTTCGCCAAGTGACGCGTTTTTGCCGCCGACGACGGCCACATCTTCGATTGTAAGGTCGTTAAACCAGCGGATATAGCGTCCCTGTGTCATCGAAAAAAAGTCCTGTCATTTTTTGTGCCCACGTATACATTTTCTTACGGATGCAGGTTGCGAACGTTGATGGGCATCAACTTAGGCCCAATCAAATGGTGGCCTGATTCTGATCAAAAGAACTGTTGCACGCCCACGGCCAGGCCGTGAGGGGCGGCCTGGCCGTGGGCCCATGCATAGTCGGCGCGAACCACAAAGCGGAATATTGTGGGAAATACCAGTCGAATCCCAGAGCCTGCGCTCCAGGCAATCCTGCCCGCGTTGCGGAGCACATTTGCTGCGACCGCTGTGTCGGTGAATACGACGTTCTGCAGAGCGAAGCGATCGCCCCGCCACGCAAGGATCCGGACTTCGCCATTCAGGCCGGCAAATCTGGCCCCTCGCACTTGTCCAACTCCGTACCCGCGGACGAAGTCGAGGCCGCCCAGATAGAAGAGATGTTGCGGACGGGTACTGGTTCCGGCACCTGCAGACAATCGGGATCCCAGATTCAACCTGTTGCCGGCCAGAACAAACCAGCGAAGGTCAAACCGTGCGGCGACGTGGGCGTCGTCGGAACCGGTTTCGGGGCCGGCGCGCCGCAGATCGGCATCCAGCTGCCAGCCACTGACCAGGAAGTCGTCGTAATCCAGGCGCCCCAGCGCCAGGGAGGCCACGTAATAGTTAGACCACCCCTGAATGTCCGGGACGACCAGTCCATTCTGCAGGTTTCGGTCTTTGAGCTGGGACCCGAGTGACCGATCATCAAATGAATCAAAATTGGTGTCCAGTCCGACGCCGACTGTCAACCACTGCCGTATCTCCTTGTCCGTGAACAGATTGACGCGATAACGGTGCCACGAGTATCCTCCCAGCACCCTGCCGTCTGGATCGAAATAGTTATAGTTTCGACGCGTCGACCACAGATCCGCGCCGACTCGCCAGCGGGAATCGCGAAAACGTGGATCACGCCACCAGACGACGCCGGAATGGGATCCACCCAGATATTCATACTGTCCGCCGACTTCAATGTATTTGCCCAGGAAGTTCACGTCATAAGCACCGAGAATCACATTGGCCACCCCCAACGTCGCCGCGCCGCGAACAATTGGAATCAGGGTCCATTTCTCACGGACGTAGATCGTCTCGGTTGTGTTTTGGGTTGCGGCCGTCACTGAACTGAAGATTCGCAGATTTCGCAGGCGCTGGATGCCTTCGGTGATCGGCAACGGTTGATTATCGACAGACAATTCCCGCTCAACGACCTGTCGGTCGGTGCGT
Source organism: bacterium (assembly GCA_041623475.1). Classification (GTDB taxonomy): domain Bacteria; phylum J088; class J088; order J088; family J088; genus JBFJWU01. Next base: position 3,516 of record JBFJWU010000218.1, read on the forward strand.
TCGAGGCCCCTGATCTGTGCTGACTGTGCCTGCACAGATCCGGCGGATACCAGGCTGCTGCAAATTATCAGCGATGTAGCGATCGTGCACCTTAACCAGGTGCGGTGCGGCCACAGAATGCCGGGGTGAGGCTGGCGACGGTGCCGCCTGTTCAGGTGCCGCACCGGAAAGCCCAATCCTGGCAGGGGGTTACCCATCGATGGTCCGCCGTCGGAAAACTGGCATCCTGATTGCTTCGATGGAGCTGGAAATTGCCATTGGAGTTTGATTGTCAGAAAAGGAGACATGAGATGAAGTTTACGGGATTTTCAGCGGCGGTGGTTGCCGTCGCGATCATGACAACACCGATTAGTGTTGTTGCTGCCGAGCAGGCCAATCAGCCCCGCGTGCAGCGGGCCTCTGACCTGCAAAGCGAAACTGCGCACGAAGGGAAACGCTGCAGTTTTACGAAAATGGAAGTCATTGTGACGGCCGTCGGCTGGGTGCTGGGTGGTATTCCCGGGGCGATCCTGACGGGCGTGTCCTGCAAGAAGGACCTGTTTCAGTAGCCATTGACCAAGGCCTCCACCACGCGGCGGGCGTTCCCGGGGTTTCCCCGGGGCGTCCGTCGTTTTCAACGTTGAAGAATTTTACGCGTTAGCGGTTGATCACGGATCCCAGGGCGCCGCAACGTCATCAGGTGCCCCCACATCGTAGAACGTGCCGTTACGGCAGATGCTGGTTGATGACAACCTGTAGTCGCCATTGGCAATATCCAGTGGATTACACGTCCCCCAGGTCTGCTCAGGACCGTCGAAATCGTTGTCAAGGCAGTCCCAATAGGTGTCGCCGGCATAGTAGGCGCGACAACCGAATGACAATTGCTGCTGGACATTGCGGTACAGTTTCCATTCGCCCAGCCCCGCTGGATTACCCCAGACTCGTCCCCAGACACCGATCTGGATCTGGTGCGTATAGTTGTAGCGGGATATTGGATACATCCCCCAGACGCCCTGGTCACGGTCCTGCGCCCAGATCGCGACCTGGGCGGGTTCGTCCAGGTTGTTGCTGTAGCTGCTGTCGATCTGGCCATTGCCGAAGAATGAATTGCGGAAAAACGTCCAGTTCTGTGCCTGTCGCGTATACACCGGTGCGTTGACGCTGGTACAGAAATTCTGCGACAGGTCGAATACGTTGTAATCGATGTTGCCACCATCTGACGGCAGCGCGTGGCTGGAGTAGATGCCGACACACCACGTTTCGTCCGCCGCACCCGGCACAATAATCCTGTTTCTTGTAATGCTGGGCGAGGGCGTAGCGCTGTTGATATGAATCCCGTAGCGGTATTGGTTTGATTGGGTCAGTTTAGGACGCATTTGGATCTGGTTGTCTGATATCGTTAAATCATCTGCCCCGTTGACCGCGTAGATGCCTTCGTTTTTGAGCGCGAATCCGCCAATGATTTCGCTGTTCAAGACCTGAACATCCAAAGACGAATTAATGTGGATGCCCTGGGTCAGGTTGACATTGCGACCATCCATTGTGATCTTGTTGCCCACCAGGTCAATCGTGCACGCGCTGCAAACCACGCCGTAAATCGAACTTGCAGCAATATCGGCCCCCGAAGACTGGGTGGTCTGAATGTGAAATCCCTGGATTGTTCGTTTTGTAGTCAGGCTACTGATATTGAAGCCACGGTCGTAGTCCGCAGAGACCTGCAGCACAGCGCCGTATCTGGTATTCGACGTCTTCCACTGGGTCCCTGTCGACGTGTAGCCCCCATAAATGTCGGCATCATCTCCATCAGTGATGTTGACCCGTTCCGGGTAGGTCCCGTCGTCAACAATAATCGGCAGCGAACCGTCGGCGGCTGCAACGGCCTGCGCAATCGTGCTGAACGGCGATCCGAACGTACCATTGCCAGATTGCGTTTGATCATCCGATACAAAAATACAACATCCGGGGGCGGGAAGGGCGGTAATTGTGACCTGATCAGGGGCGCTCCAGGCTGCACCGTCAAAAACAATCAGCTCCAGTACAATCGGGTCCTGCAGGTCATTCGCCATTATGAAGGATACGTTCTGGCTGCCTGCGCCGGACAGCCCAACTGTCGGTCCGCCAACCTGTGTCCACTGATAACCGGTGATCGGGTCACCGTCCGGGTCCGAACCTGTCGCGGTCATTGTGACCAGGGCACCAGCCTGGGCTTCGGCGTTCAGGCCGGCATCGGCCACGGGTTGCAAATTGTCGACAACCAGTTCCACGTAATCGAGTGACCCGTAGGCTGTGCCATCGGACACATCCAGTGCGAACCGATAGGTGCCTTTTGTGTTGGGCATCTCGATCGCGACATTGAAGGATGTCGCCGAATCGTTGTCCGGCAGCGAGATCGTTTCCCCATCGGTCTGGGTCCACCGCCAGCGATC
>JBFJWU010000219.1:0-5914 GCA_041623475.1 bacterium
CCAGTAGTTGTTCCGGCAGGGGCGTCAGGCTGCCTGGCACGTGGACCGTCATTCGAGCAACTCGTCGATCGAGGTTTCGTCCATGTGGGGTGCCAGTTCGAAGTAGGGGACATCGATCCGGCCAATCCAGGGGCCGTCATAGCCGATGGCCGTCCACGTAGCCGGGTCGGAAAAATAGAGCGGGGCAAATATCAGTTTCAACGCCCGGGCCGCAGTGCGAATCTGGGGCAACCAGTGATCGTGCCAGCCGGCCAGGTACTGTACCTGGCGGCCTCTGTCCAGCCCCGAAAATCGTCCCCAGATTCCGGCCAATGGCAGCGGGCCCCATTCCACAACTTTCAACAACAAATCCACGTCCGCTCGCATTCCGTCATCCAGCCGTCCGTACAAAGCGGAAAACTGGGCGGGGAGGTGCGTGTCCGCCGCATCCGTTGCCTCGGGTCCCCGGAACAGCGCCGATGCGGTCTGAACGGCAATCTCGGTTGAGGCGGATGCCGACCCGGCAGCGCGTGCAAACGCCACAGGGGGCAACATTGATGCCAACGTGGCCAGCCCACCGCCCTGGATCAGCGTTCGCCGTTGAATTGTAATGGTCCGGGTCCTGATCATTGCTGGCTGTACATTACACGGGTCAATGGTCCAGCGCTATTCGATCCGGTTAATGTCCGGCGCCCCGGCCAACCAGCTCATAGATCGCAATTGCGGCGGCCACAGCGGCGTTCAAGCTGTCGGCCCCGGGGACCATGGGAATTGCTACCTTTTGTCCATTGCCTGGCAGTCCGCCTGTGCCAGATCCTTCCTGCCCAAGCAACAATACCGGTGACCGGGGCAACTCTGTCGCGGCGTCGGCAAGGGGAATTCCCCCCGGATCCAGGATCAGGAGTCTGTCGGCGGTCTCAGACATGAATTGCGCCGCATCGTCGGCAGCAAAAATGGGAATCCGCCACGGAGCCGGTCCCGCGGAACGCAGCGACCGCGGATGAAATGGTGATGCGGCACCGGGGAGCAGGACAATTGCGGTCGCACCCAGCGCTTCGGCCGTGCGAATGACAGCGCCGACGTTGTCCGGCAACTGGAGCGGTAACGCAACCGTCAGCCCGTCCGGCAGTTCACCTGGCAGCCATGCCGGGATGTCCGGAATTGCAACATGGGCAATAGGGCCGGTACCACCGGCAGGATCGAGGTCGCGCATGATACCCTTGCGAACCGGAATCAGTTCGACCGACCCGGCCAGGTCCCGCCATTGGTCTATGTCGTCCTCGCAGATCAGTATGGTGCGGATCACACCGGGTTGCTGGGCGTAGAGTTCACGAATGTATCGTTCACCCGACAGCAGGGATTCGCCAAACTTCTTGACCGCCCGTCCCGTGTTCAGCTTGCGCAAGTGCTTGATTCGACTGTTGTCATCGCTGCGGATCGGTGGTGGCAACTGTCCGGCATCGGTCATTTCGGGTACCGTTGGCCGTTCGTAGACAACCAGGCGCCGCTCGGCACGGGTAAACGGCAGCAGGTAATGGATGTCGTCGACCAGTTTGTACGACGGCATTGTCGTCGATGCATCTTTGATCTCCGGGTCACAATTCGGGCCTTTCATAAATATCGCTCGCCCACCAGGCTTGAGGCTGCGATGAATCCGTTCCAGGGTCCCCGGAATCGCAAAAAACGCTCGCGTGATCACCACGTCCACAGGGATTTCGTCGTCGGGGTTCAGCTTGCGGGCGATGACTTCGACATTCCGCAATCCCAGACGATCCGCGACATTCAACAGGAATCCGGCGCGCAGGCGGCGACCCTCGACCAGGACGAATTTCGTATCGGGATTGCAGATTGCCAGGGGGATTCCGGGGAAACCGCCGCCGCTGCCCAGGTCCATGACCCGCCCCGACAGTTTGACCAGTGACCCGGGAAACAGACTGTCGATGTAGTGTTTTTCGACCATTGCGTCGAACGCACGGATTCGTGTCAGGTTCAGCCGCTGGTCAGCGTCGCGCAGAAGTTCATGGAACTTCCACAACAGGTCCCGTTGACCGGCCCGTAACTGGAACCCACCCGATGCCATCAGTCGGGCAAGTTCATCGGGCCCGGGTGTCGCTGCAGATTTCCCTGGAGTGCCTTTTGCCATAGCGGTCATCATGCGGAATGCGTGGTAACTTTTCAATCGCAGATGCGCTGGTACATTCGCTTCGTGGCAACATAACGCTGTGGAGCCAAATGTACTTCTGGAGACGAATCACGTGCTTGCCGTTGGCAAGCCGGCGGGGATGCCAAGCCAGGGCGACAAGACGGGGGATCTGTCTGTACTGGACTGGGCTCGCGAATATATTCGCGTCGCCTACGACAAGCCGGGCGATGTGTTCATGGGGCTGGTGCATCGTCTGGACCGTCCAGTCAGTGGCGCGATGATCCTGGCGCGGACATCCAAGGCTGCAAGCCGCCTGTCTGCGGCCTTTCGTGACCGGACCGTGCGGAAAGTCTACGCTGCAATCGTCGAATCGATGCCGTCCGCCGAGCCCGGTGAAGTCAGCGGTTGGCTGATCCCTGGACAAGGGCGCCGGAACAGCGTCTGGCAGGCAAACCCCAGTGACGGGGCGCAACGATCAGTATTGAAATGGAAGCCTGTTTGCCATGTCGATGGCGGACTGCTGGTGCAGGTTGAACTTCTGACCGGACGAAAACATCAGATTCGGGCACAGTTCAGCGCCCTGGGCGCGCCAATTGTCGGTGATAAACGCTATGGCGCTCAGAAAAGATTCGCTACCGGAATGCTGGCATTGCATTCCGCCCGACTGAACTTGCCCGCGCCGGTTGGCGATGACAGGCTGGATATTGTGGCCCCGATTCCCGACGAATGGAATGTTCCGGTCGATATGGCCCGGGAATTCACCGCGACCTAAAGCGAAATCTTGGCTGCCTTGCGCGAATACTCCTCGACCCCCTTGACAATCTGTTCGGCCATCCGCGCCTGGTAGCTGGATGAGTTCAATTTCCGTGCTTCGTCGGGATTGGTCACGAATCCGACTTCGACCAATACAGAGGCCATGTCTGTGCCCACCAGGACAAAGAACGGTGCGCCTTTGACGCCAAGGTCCCTGTACCCCTTGTAGGACTTCGACAAGCCGTCTGTGATGCTCTCCTGGACAAATTTTGCCAGGAACTTGGACGGGTTCATCTTGCCGGAGATGCGCAAGGCCTGAAGTAGTTCTTCCAGGACATCGGTTTCGTCGACAGAGGTGCCGTTTTCGCGGGCTGCAACGCTGGCCGAACGCTTGTCGGACGGGGGTGCCAGATGGTATGTTTCAACACCGTAGGCTTTTGGTGTCGGGGCACTGTTGGCGTGGATCGAAATAAACAGATCCGCTTCCTGCCCGTTTGCAATTGCTGTTCGTTCATCCAGTTTCAGGTACTTGTCCGAGGATCGCGTCATGACGACATTGAATTTCTTGCTGCGCAGCAGGTCCGCGACCCGTTTTGAGATGTCGAGGACGACGTGTTTTTCGTACAGCCCCTTGTGACCGATCGCACCGGGGTCTTTACCGCCGTGCCCGGCATCGATGACGATGGTCATCGGTCCCGTTGTTTTGCGTTCGTCCGGCGGCTTGCCGACAGACGGCTCGCCAAGGATCGCCTCCAGAGTTTTGGCATCAACGGACGGTTGTGGCTTGTCCGGGGGAATCATGTTTTCGGCAAGTTTGCGGCCACGGACATCAATAACGATGCGGTCCTTGTACGGCATAACCTGGAACGAGGCAATGCTTTCCAGGTCCAGGACCAGGCGTGCCGTTTCCTTGTCGAACTGTGCCAGTCGTGCCCGTGTCAGAAGACCGTCGCCAATGTCCCTGGTGTCGGACACGCTGGGAGCAATGCGGGCCCCTTGTAAATCAAGGTAGATCCTGGGGGGCTTGCGATTCTCCGAGTCTGCGGGAAGTTCGCGGGCCTGGTACTTAATGCGATCGCTTGTGTACAACACGACGCGGGTATAGTTTGTGTAACTCCACGTACGGACTTCCTCAATGACCGGCATGTCCTGCCAGCCACTATCCGCTGCCAGGCCGAACGTCGCTGCGGTCGCGACGAGGGCAGCAGTCCCGACAATCAGTCGGATCGGTCGGATGGCCATACGCGAAAGGACCTCTCCCCGCTGCGTTCAGACTGCCAACCGTTGTTGAGCAGCCACGCGCGGGCGTTTGCTTCTTCTTCCTGGTTCAGGAAAAAGCCGTATTCAACATGCAACGATGTGTCATTGCGTCGAAACGATTCGGCGTGAACGCCGTGGAATATGCCGCGCTCTGAAAAAATCCGGCGATCAAAGTCCGCCCATACTGCCGGATCGGCGAATTCGAATCCCGTAGCGCGCCAGCGATTTTGGCTGCGTTGGCGACGAAATTCCGGTCCCCAGACGACAACAATCCGATCAACGGCCGCCGCTGTCGCCAGGTCCAGGGGCACCCCGAACCCTGGTGGGTCCAGCGGAAATGCCAACGTCAAGCGGGTACCCAGGACATCCCCGTCAATGATCGCAGTCGTAACCGTCAACGGCTGATCATCGACCAGAGGGTGGTGTCCGGTTTCCGTCTGGAATGACAGCGTCCAGGTCCCGTCAACGGGATCGGATTCACTGACCTGCGACAGTTTTCGAAATCGGATTCCAGCTTCCTGGAGGCTTTTGTACCAGCCGGTCCGGGTGATTTTGCCAGCGTAGTAATCAGGCACAGACCCTGATACCTGCAAGGCAAAGACCGGGTCACGATCCCAGAGGCTGACAAGCCCCAGTTCGCGTAACTGGTCAAGGACCTTCTGCTGGTCAAACTGGACCCGGCCGGTCCAGTAAACGCGGTTGCCACGCGTGCTGGTTTCGACATCACTTACGGCGGCGACATAGTCGTTGGACCGGCTGAAGAACCAGCGGTCGATCAGCGCAGATTGATTGCGGATTTCCTGAACACTAAGCCAGTTCTGCAGGAATCTGGCGATGGCACGGGAAGTTGCCATCTGGCGCGCGCGGTATTTTGCGCTGCCAATATTGCCCTGGACGGCCGAGACGGCATTGGCAGGGATCCATTCATCATCTGCAAACGCAGTACGGTCTGGCCAGGACACCACTGCGACTGTCACAACACACGCCAGCAATGCCTGTTTGATTATTCGGACAATCACCGTTTCAGCAGGCCCAATCCTCAGCAAGTACATCGTTGTCGGGGACGTCATATTCGACCGTTTCACTTGACCAGATTCCCGGGCGCAGCGCCGATTTCTCGGCGTGTTCGATCAGGTCAGGCCGATCCAACGGCAGTCGGATACGGACCGCGCGCTCGACCTTTCGTACATGGTAACGGATCCAGTCGAGGACACCGTCAATGCCCTGTCCCGAGACCATGCTGGTGGTCATATTGGGTTGAAGGGTTTGCACCATCGCGGCATTCAGGCTGTCATCCCGGACAAGATCGGCTTTGTTAAGCACGTAAAGGACCGGCCTGTCGCCGGCACCAATTTCCTGCAGGACCTTGTCAGTGGTTTCAATCTGCGTCCGGGCGTCCGGAGACGAGATGTCAATCATATGCAGCAACGCGTCGGCCTCGGCGGCTTCCTCCAGGGTGCTGCGAAATGCGGCGACCAGCGAATGGGGCAGGTCCTGGACAAAACCAACCGTGTCCGTTAACAGGAACGCAGTCCGGTCACTCAGTTCGATGCGTCGGGTCAACGGATCCAGTGTCGCAAATGGCATGTCGCGTACGAAAACGCTGCGTTCAGTGATTCGTCGCATCAGGCTGGATTTGCCTACATTTGTATATCCAACGACCGCAACGTGAAAGACCTGGGTACGGCGCCGTCGACTGCGATGCAGGTTTCGGGTTCGCTCAACCTTGACCATATCTTTCTTGATCCGCGTAATTCGCTGTTCCAGCAGGCGCCGGTC
>JBFJWU010000220.1:0-5902 GCA_041623475.1 bacterium
CGGGCACCAGATTGCTGCGGTCAGCGAACGTCCACAGACAACCTGGCAGCAAATGAAGGGCATTTATTCGGATCCGGAACACGGCCAGATCATTTTTGTAGATACCCCGGGAATTCATTCTGCTGAATCGGCAATGAACCTGGCCATGCTGTCCGGGGCGCTGGAAGCAAGTATTGATGCCGACATCGTGCTGGTAATCCTCGACGCTAACGTTGTGAAACGGTGGGACCTGGTAATCCTTGAGCAACTGGGTGCTGATGAACGAGTTGTAATTGTTGGCAACAAGATTGACCTGCTCGAGGCAATTCCAGCCAGCCCGCTTTTTGACAAGATCCCGGACCTGAAAGAACGGCCACTTTGCTGGACCAGCGCAAAGGACGGGACCGGGGTCGATGGTCTGCTGTCCGAGGTTTTTGCAAGACTTCCAGAGGGGCCGCCCCTGTACGACCTTGAAGATTTGACCGATCGCCCCACGCGATTTATCGTCGCCGAATTTGTACGCCAGTCAATCTTTGAATATTTGCAACAGGAGATCCCGTACTCGACTTTTGTCGAGGTTGAGGAGTATCACGAAGACAAGCGACCCGTCTACATCGGTGCCAATATTTTTGTCGAGCGGGAATCGCAAAAACAGATATTAATTGGTCGCAAAGGTCAGCAGATCCGGCAAATCGGGACAAGGGCCCGGCGATTAATCGAAGAACTTATCGGCCAACGAGTTTATCTCGACCTTTGGGTTAAGGTACTGCCAAAATGGACGCGGAAAGAAGCGCATCTTCGTCGTGCGGGCTTGTTGGCTGGCGACAAAAAGCTCGAACGGGCCGAGGGACTGGTGCAAGAGTTTCGCAGGAATGCCGTCAGCGATGAGCCAGGACATGAGTGACATTCCGCGTGTCCTGTTGGTCGGGCGTCCAAATGTCGGCAAAAGCACACTTTTTAATCGACTGACGCGGACTCGGGCCGCTTTGGTTGATGACAGGGACGGCGTTACCAGAGACTGGATTGAACGTCCCTGGGACGTAACAGGTGACGGAGACCCTGATGTCCTGCTCAGGGATTTGTGCGGTTTTCGTGAACACGAGGACGATCCTGTTTTGCATGCATCACAGCAGGTAATGGCAGGGCATTGGCAAGATGCGGACGTAATCCTGTTTGTCGTTGATGGTCGTGCCGGTGCGACCGAGGCGGACAAATGGTTGGCCGGCAAAGTCCGGCAGGCCGGGCGACCGGTTGTGCTGGTAGCGAACAAGGTCGACACACTGGAACTTGAAGCGACAGCACTTGCAGTCTCCGAGCTGGGTTGGGCTCCGGTGTTTACAAGCGCGGAGCACGCAATGGGAATCGCCGAATTGTCAGACGCGATTTTGGAATTACTGCCAGGTCCGGCGCTCTTTGGTGCAGGCGACCCTGGTGCCGAGCGGCTTGATGTTGCGATCCTGGGCAAGCCTAATGCGGGCAAAAGCACGTTGTTGAATACACTTCTGGGTGAGGAACGCGCAACAGTTTCTGACGTGGCCGGGACTACCCGGGACCCAGTGGACGCCCTTGGCGTAATTTCTGATATTCCTGTCCGGTTCGTGGACACTGCTGGCATCCGCAGAAAGCGAAGCATCGAAGATCAACTCGAATATGCGTCCGTGTCGCGCAGCCTGAAGGAAGGTCGTCAATCCAACCTGGTGATGTACTTGATCCATGCTGAGGATGGAATTACGCAGCAGGACCAGATTCTACTCGGACACGTTGCCGGGGATGGGGCGGCCGTGCTGCTCCTGGTGTCGCAGTGGGATCGATGCGACAACCCTGAAGCCCGATTCAAGGAAATCCTGCTGCAACGTGACCGAATGCTGCCGTTTCTCGAATGGGCTCCAATGATCAGTATTTCATCCGTTACCGGGCACAATATTTCCCGAATTGAATACTGGGTCAGTGAAATGGTCACACAAATGGATCGGACTTTTTCGACCCGGGAATTGAACGACGTGATCCAGCGTATCCTGTCGGAAAACCCACCGCCGGCAATTCAAATCCGGAAGAGCCGAAGAAAGCATACTCGAAAACCATTGAAAATCTACTACGTGACCCAGGTCGGTAATCGTCCATTGCGGATCAAGGTATTCGGGAACTTGCGAGGTATGGACCTGCCAGAGGCCTACAGGCGGTTCCTGCATCGGCGATTGCGCGAGCATCTGGATATTCGGCACGTCCCCCTGGTGATCAAGTTCGTCCCCAAGAAATCCCGGGACCAGGAATAGAATTTGACCACCGCGCTGGTCCTGGCGATGGCCGGTATAGTCGCGACGGTTGTTCTGTCGTGGTTGCTGGCCAGGATGGCCGTGTTCCTGGCGTCTGACGCAGAGCGGCCGATGCCGTTTGCCGCGACGAGCAATCGGTGTAGCGAAACGGTTGTCACGATGCAAACGTCGCACGAGGCGGATATTGTGGCTGGGCTGTTACGAAGCCATGGAATTGAAGTTGTTGTACTGGACTCATTCATGGCCAGAATTTATGGTGATGCGGCTGGTGCCAGCGCGGGGCATCGCGTCCAGGTTCCCGCAGATGATCTGGACGTGGCCAGACAGATTGTCCAGGGCCAGGTTCAGGATCCGGAACCGTCTGGAATCAGTGGCTAGTTTCTGATTCCGGATTTATAACGTCGTCCAGGCTGATCCTCAGGTTCAGGGTGATCTTCTGGGACCCACGCTCGAGTCCTACAGGCACTATCAATTCGCCATTTTCGATACGTTGATTGGTCACTACGGACACCAGTTTCCACTCCGACGTGTCCCGGTCCGTGGCATCCCCGGTTAATTCCTGCGTTTCTTGTACGACTGGCTCCGAAGGCGTTGATGCCGGTTCAGCTGGCGTGTCATTTTTTTGTGCCTGATCGAATCGGTTTGGGTCTTTGCTGCGAAGATCATTCAGGACAAGTTTTGAGATTGCTCCCAGGGTTGCCAGGACCTGTGTACCCTTGTGGGCTTCTGCAGCAAATGTCGGCACGTTTCGTGGATTAAGGTGCTTGTCAAGTTCTTCCACCGGCATTGCGGAATCCATGTCGCGCTTGTTGTACTGAATAACAAACGGCATGTCCTTCAACTGGATTCGATGCGCAATCAGGTTCTCTTCCAGATTTTTCAGGCTTTCAAGATTATCGGACAGGGCTTCCGACCGGCTGTCCGCGACAAACACAACGCCGTCGACGTTCTTCAGGACAAGCTTTCGGGTCGAGTTGTAGAATACCTGGCCAGGGACGGTGTACAGTTGAAACCTTGTCTTCAGCCCCCGAACTTCACCCAGCTCGACCGGCAAATAGTCAAAAAACAGCGTCCGATCCTGTCTGGTAGCGAGCGTCATTAGTTTGCCGCGGAATTCATCGCGCAACTTGTTATGGATGAACTGCAGGTTAGTTGTCTTACCGGACAACCCTGGACCGTAATAAACGATCTTGGCCTGGATTTCCCGTCTGCGTAGATTGAAGATTGCCATTGGTGTTAATAATTCCGTTTTCCTGAGCTATTTCTTTTTCTTGTTCTGGCCAGCTTTGCGCACCAACATGCGCTTTGCCTGCGTCGAGATATTGTTGCTGACCGATTTGGACCGGGAAATTCGTTTCAAGTCATTGTCGCGCAATTGTGTCAGCAGGTTTAATGCCATCGATGGTGGCGTCTTGGCATTTTCAACCAGGGCCAGTTTGACCGAGTAGCTTTTCATGAATTTTCGGTCACGGGCGATCGAGCGCAGCATGTCTTCGCGAACGGACTTGGACGACGAGATGGCGACAATTTCCTTCTCGGAAATCCGGGGATTCTTGAGTACCATTGAACTGACAACTTTGTTCCCATCCAGTATTAGCAACGACCTGGCTTCCTTGTTGCCCATGATCGCCAGCTTGATCTTCTGGGGAACTTTCATCTTCTGGACGGCTTTCCGAAGGTTGGACATGTCGATTTCATCTTCGTCGGTGCCCTCATCCTCGGTTTTGGCAGCCTGTTCCAGCAATTCAGCGGCCAACTCCTCGTCAATCTCTTCTTCTTCTTCCGGTGCCAGGAACTCTTTGATTTCCTGATCGTCACCATCTGTGTCTTCCCGTGCAGATTCCTCTACCGCTTCCAGCAGGTCTGCGTCCCAATCATCCTCTTCGGAAAGTTCCTCTTTGGTCTTCAGGCCCTGCTGCAGCAGGACTTTGCCCGAATAAGCCCGGGCAAAGAATTCCTCTAACCGTGCCTTTGCCGCTGGCCCAAGCGACGGGTTGTCCAAAAGAGCCTCAACGAGCGGAATATGTCGGAGCATTCGGGTCTGGTTTTCGGAAATGATCTCTAGAATCGCGGCATCGTTCTCAGTTGTTGCGAGCATTGTAATGACATCATCGGGGGTTGCCCCATTCAGGGCCAGCGTTTGCCTTTGCTGTTTCTCAAGCTGCATGAACTTGAATGCCACGCGAAAAACAGGGGGTGCCAGCTCTCCGCCAACCGCGGCCTCGCGCATGTCGGGGGGCAATTCTGCAAGGGTTGCCTGCGCTTTTGATCGCAGTTCAGGGTTACTGTCTTTGGCGGCAATGACTGCCAGGCAACTGACAAGGTCAATCGGTGGCATTGGCAGGGCACCGGTCGCGATGCCACTCCGCATTTTTTCCGGCATTTTTCCGTCCAGAATATCCTGTGCCCGCGTGGGCAACTGGATTTCCGTCACGGTGGCGCAGCCTTGCGATAGGTTGCTTTGAGCGTTAATTGCCGGCTGGCATCCAGTGCGTAGGCCTTGGCATCCAGTTCCAGGTCAAATGGACCGACCTGGACGTAGGGAACTCTTACTTTATAGGTGACGTCCCGGGTCTGCGGTGGTACGCCCCGGCCGACCAGGATGAGAGCTGCAGCATCCGCCATTCTGGTGTCCTGGAACGGTCCAACCCGCAAGTACTGCGCGCCGGATTTCTCTTCGGTGCGAACCCTGAAGGAACTCGATTCCAATTCCGCAACGAGTGCGGGCAGGGCGCTGTTGTCGACTGGCTGCGTCGAAATGACCTCTCGGCCTGTACGGGATTCCGCTGCAAACGATATTGCTGATGGATATCCGGAACCCTTGACTGGTTCAGGTACGGCATTTTTCTGCAGCGGACCTATGATGACTACCCACTGAGGGTCGATGTTATTTGCATCGTCAGGTTTACTGCCGGATCCGTCAGGCTCAGTTGCGTTGTCAGAGTCGGTCGCGGTCGATGTCGCCTGTGCGGTTGTTGCGCCGGTAATTTGCGCGCCTGATGTAATAGCAGCATTCGCCACGCTCGTCGATGATTTCCCTGGTGTCGTTCCGGTTGCTGCAGTTCCGGAAGCGGGGTGAATGACTTCTCCGGTCCATTGCGGTGTTTCGGGTGTCTTCGGCTGTAGGCCGAGGGAGGCCCTCAGTGGGTCACGGACTGGCGATATGGCCTCTGCAACTGGCCCCAATGCGGAATCCGGCATCGCCAGAAGGATACCTGATGTGACAATCAATAACAGGATCAATCCCAGGCGCAGCGGGACCAGCTTCTTGCGACTTTTCTGGATTCCACTGATTGTCAACGCCGGTTCCGCTGTGGACTGGGTTTCTGGATCGAGGTTGCCGTCAGGGGACTCGTCAGCCGAACCCGTCCCAAGCGCCACGCGCAAGTCCAGGGTATCTTCCGCTACCAGCCAGTCGATCAATTTGCGAGTCATCGTTGCACAATCTCCCGTGCCCGGATTCGGGCCCGAAACTTTCCAAGTATTGAGTTTAGCGGATGGCTGCGGTGAAGAAATTTCAATACAGGATCTTCCCTGACCGCGAACGTATCCAGCATCTCGTATAACACTTCGTACCTGGAATCTACGCGAACGCCTCTGCGAAACGCACGGATTGCCGCTAACTGATCGCCTTTTACCAACGCTGCGGC